>JBQGDK010000314.1:0-3702 GCA_052039025.1 Actinomycetota bacterium | reverse complement strand
TGCAGCGGCAGCACCGACTGGAAGCTGAAGCTCTCCCCCGAGGACGGGGGCATCGAGGTCGAGTACGAGGTCGACTCGAACGTGAACGGCCAGGTCTGGCGGGTGAAGATCTTCAAGAACGGCAACCGGATCTTCCGAGGGAAGCGCACCACCAAGGGCCCCAGCGGCTCCTTCGAGGTCCGTCGGGTGACCTCGAACGGCGCGGGCACGGACAGCTTCCGCGCCAAGGCCGTGAACACGGGCGGCGGCGAGACCTGCGTCGGCAAGGCCTCGATCTAGCCCGAACTCCCACGACGGGGGCGCCGGACGGCGCCCCCGTCGCCGTGCACGTGGTACGGAGGAGGGTCGAGAGGGGGCGGCCCCGACCCTCCTCCGTCGGGGAAGGCTCAGCGTGAGGCGGCCTTCTTGTACTGTCGGACGGACAGCGGCACGAAGACCACGAGGATCCCCACGATCCAGATCAACGTGTACGCCACCGGGTTCTGGAGGGACCAGACGTCGGGCACGGCCACCCCGGTGTTCCCGAAGGCCTCTCGAACGGCCTGCGCTACCGCCGAGACCGGGTTCCACTCCGCGAAGGTCTGCAGCGGCCCGGGCAGGGCCTCGGCTGACACGAACGTGTTGGCGATGAACGTCACCGGCATGATGAACATGAACGAGGCGTTCTGGAACACCTCCAGGCTCGAGACCTTCAGCCCGACGTACGCCATGATCCACGACACCGCGTAGGCGAACAGGAGGAGCAGCAGGTAGCCCCCGATCGCCTCGATCGGCCCGGTGTGGATCCGCCACCCGACGATCAGACCGGTCAGCGACATCACGAAGATCGAGATCGAGTTGTAGAGGATGTCGCTCCCCGTCCGCCCGGCCAGGACCGCCGAGCGGGCCATCGGGAGCGACCGGAACCGATCGATGATGCCCTTCGTCATGTCCTCGGCCAGCCCCGCTCCGGTGAACGTCGACCCGAAGACCACCGTCTGGGCGAACACCCCGGCGATCAGGTACTCGCGGTAGGACACGCCGGGGATCTGGATCGACTCGCCGAACACGTACGCGAAGAGAAGCACGAACATGATCGGCGACATCGTGGTCCAGATCAGGAGCTCGGGGACCCGCTTGATCTTGATCAGGTTCCGCTTCGCCACCACGGCGGCGTCGGAGAACGTCAGCGCCAGCGCGCTCATCGGACCGCCTCCTTCTCCCGCTCCTCCGTTCGAGCGGCCTCGTTCCCGGCCTGACCGTCCTGCGCCGCGATCTCTTCCGCGACGTGGCCGGTGAGGGCCAGGAACACGTCGTCGAGAGTGGGACGCCGGAGCCCCACGTCCACCACGATCACCTGGCGCTCCCGGACCCGGTGGATGACCCGCTCCAAGACGTCGACCCCGCTGGCCACCGCCGCCGTGAGCGTGCGGATCGGCTCGTCCACCTGGACCTCATCGTCCGAGAACTCGCCGAGGATGGCCCGGGCTGCGGGGATGTCCGCGGCGTCCTCCACGACGAGCTCCACCCGCTCACCGCCGACCTTGGCCTTCAGCTCGTCGGCCGTCCCGTGGGCGATCTTCCGCCCGTGGTCGATGACCACGATGTCATCGGCCAGCCGGTCCGCCTCCTCCATGTACTGGGTCGTGAGCAGGACCGTGGAACCGCCCCGCGCCAGCTCGAAGATCGTCTCCCACATC
Source organism: Actinomycetota bacterium (assembly GCA_052039025.1). Taxonomy (GTDB): domain Bacteria; phylum Actinomycetota; class UBA4738; order UBA4738; family CALAEC01; genus CALAEC01. Next base: position 2,023 of record JBQGDK010000314.1, on the reverse strand, counting down.
TGCACCCGGCTCCGGGGGTCGAGCCCGGTCGTGGGCTCGTCCAGGAACAGCACCTCGGGCTTGGCCACCAGGGCCGCCGCCAGGTCCAGCCGCCGCCGCATCCCGCCCGAGTAGGTCTTGGCCGGCCGGTCCCCAGCCTCGTCGAGATCGAACCGGTCCAGCAGCTCCCGGGCCCGCTCGCGGGACCGCCGCCGGCCCATGTGGTACAGCCGGCCCACCATGTCCAGGTTCTCGAACCCGGTCAGGTGCTCGTCGACGGCCGCGGCCTGGCCGGAGAGCCCGATCTTCCGTCGGACCGCGTTCGGCTCCTTCCGGACGTCGAGACCGGCGACCTCGGCGGTCCCCTCGTCCGCGTCGAGCAGCGTGGTCAGGATGCGGACCGCCGTGGTCTTCCCCGCGCCGTTCGGCCCCAGCAGGCCCAGCACGGTTCCCTTCGGGACCTCGAGATCGAGCCCGTTCAGCGCCACCACCTTGCCGTAGCGCTTGACCAGGCTCGAGGTTCGGATCATGTACTCCATCCCGTCACCTCCTCAATCCTGTACGCAACCCTATCGACGACAGATTCCATCCCGGATGTGACGTTCAACACAGGCCGGTCACGACCGCCGACCGGGATCGAACCACCCTCCACGGAGGGAGGGAATGCTGGCTCCGTCGCCACGTCGTCGCCTCCGTGTCGCCGTACCTCTGGCGGAGGTCGCCACCCGCCACCGATACGACCGAGACGCGGCCCGGAACTCATCGCCTCGGGCCGGTGAGTCTCGGACACGGGGACGGTCCTCTCTGACGAAAGGGAAGGAGGAGGTGCACCCGTGGAAGGTTCCTGGTCGCCCGTGGAGCCGGGGTGACCGACCGGGATCTGCCGTCGATCGACGTCGCCATCGCCGGGCCGTTCGGCCCGGACGAGGCGCGGGTGGTATGGCGGCGCATCGCCTGGCGCCTGGCCGGCGCAGACGCCGCCGTGACCTGCGATGTGGGGGCGGTGGGGCGCCCGGACGTCGTCACGGTCGACGGTCTGGCCAGGCTTCAGCTGCTCGCCGGCCGATCGGGCTGCCGGATCCGCCTCCGACAGGCCTGCCCGGAGCTTCGGGACTTGCTGGATCTGACGGGGCTCCTCGAGGTCCTGCCGTGCTCGCGCTCAGACCTCGAGCTTCGGCGGGAGGCCGAAGAGCGGGAACCACCGCGGCGTGTCGAGGAAGAACGTGATCCCGGCGATCCGGTCACCTGAGATCTCCAGGACCTGCAGCGACCACGGCTCCAGGACCCCCTCCTCGGCCTCGCTCGGCTTGTACTGGCCGAACGCGGGGGACCCGTTGGCCGCGGTGGGAACGAGGCGGGAGCCCCGGCAGCCGATGCCCGGGCCGAGGCACCACGACCGCACGTCCTCGTGCGTGCGCAGCCACAGCTCGTAGGGGGGCATCGACCAGAAAGCATCCTCCCGGAGGAGCGCGGTGAGGGCGTTCATGTCGTACCGCTCGAAGGCATCGACGTACCGGTCCAGCAGCGCCCGCTGGGCGTCGTCCATCGGCCGCCCGGACTCCATGTCGGCGTTCGCCAGCGCGGCCCTCCCTCGCTGGAGCGCGCTGTTCACCGAGGCCACCGAGGTATCGAGCAGCTCGGCCACCTCGCTCGCCCTCCACCGCAGCACCTCCCGGAGGATCAGGACGGCGCGCTGGCGGGGCGGAAGATGCTGCAGCGCGGCCACGAACGCCAGGCGGATCGACTCGCGGGACTCGGTCACCTCCGCGGGGTCGCCGGTGGCCGGGAGCGCGCGCCCATCGGGGATCGGCTCGATCCACGCGGACCCCGGGAGCGGCGGCGCGAGGCCCATGTCGGTGGTGCCGGCGGGTCCCAGGTCGACGGGACGGGCCCGGCGCTGGGCGCCCTTCAGCATGTCGAGGCATACGTTGGTGGCGATGCGGTAGAGCCAGGACCGGAGCGTCGAGCGGCCCTCGAAGCCGTCGATGCTTCGCCAGGCCCTGATCATGGTCTCCTGCACGGCGTCCTCGGCCTCGAACGCCGA
>JBQGDK010000313.1:0-22089 GCA_052039025.1 Actinomycetota bacterium | reverse complement strand
TCGCCCAGCTGACCGATCAGGCCAAGCGGGAGGCCATGGCCACCGTCCGGGAGATCGAGCAGCGGGCCCGGGAGGATGCCGAGGCGCGGGCCCGGAAGATCGTCACGATCGCCATCCAGCGGGTCGCCTCCGAGCAGACCGCGGAGTCCACCGTCAGCGTGTTCACGCTCCCGAGCGACGACCTGAAGGGCCGCATCATCGGGCGGGAGGGCAGGAACATCCGGGCGTTCGAGGCCCTCACGGGGGTGAACCTGATCATCGACGACACGCCGGAGGCCGTGGTGCTGTCGAGCTTCGACCCGGTCCGCCGCGAGGTGGCCCGTCTCACGCTCGACAAGCTGGTCCAGGACGGCCGGATCCACCCCGCCCGGATCGAGGAGATGTTCGAGCGGTCCTCCAGGGAGGTCGAGGAGCAGATCAAGCGGTCGGGGGAGTGGGCCGTCGGCGACGTCGGGATCACCGACATCCACCCCGAGATGATCCGTGTCCTCGGCCGCCTCCAGTACCGGACGTCGTACGGCCAGAACGTGCTGAAGCACCTCGTGGAGTCGGCGCACATCGCGGGCGCCATGGCCGGCGAGCTGGGGATCGACCCGGCGCTCCCGAAGCGGGCCGCGCTGCTGCACGACATCGGCAAGGCCCTGACCCACGAGGTGGAGGGCTCGCACGCCCTCATCGGGGCGGAGCTGGCCCGGCGGCTCAAGGAGTCGCCCGAGGTCGTGCATGCCATCGAGTCGCACCACGGCGAGATCGAGCAGCGCACGGTGGAGGCCGTGCTGGCCCAGGCCGCCGACGCGATCAGCGGCTCGCGGCCGGGGGCTCGGCGCGAGTCGATCGAGTCGTACGTGAAGCGGCTGGAGCGCCTCGAGGAGATCTGCGAGTCTCACCCCGGCGTGGCCAAGGTGTTCGCCATGCAGGCCGGCCGGGAGGTCCGGGTGATGGTCCAGCCCGAGGAGGTCGACGACCTGGCGGCTCAGGTCATGGCCCGGGACATCGCCAAGCAGGTCGAGGAGGAGCTCCAGTACCCCGGTCAGATCAAGATCACGGTGGTCCGGGAGACCCGCGCCGTCGAGGTGGCGAAGTAGCCGTGACGAGCCGGTACGTGCTGCGCACCTTCGGGTGCCAGATGAACGAGCACGACTCGGAACGGATCGCCGGGCTCCTCGAGGCCGACGGTATGGTCCGGACCGAGGAGGCCGAGCGGGCCGAGGTGGTGGTCCTGAACACCTGCGCGGTCCGGCAGAACGCCGACGACCGGCTGTACGGCAACCTCGGTCGGCTGCTCCCGGCGAAGGAGCGGAACGCCCGGATGCGGATCGTGGTGGCCGGGTGCCTGGCCCAGAAGGACCGCGGGGAGATCCAGCGTCGGGCGCCGTGGGTCGACGTCGTGGTCGGAACGCACGCCCTGCCGAACATCCTCGACCTGCTCCGCCGGGCCGAGCTGGAGGGGCCCCAGATGGACGTCCGGGAGTACACCGAGGTGTTCCCCTCGGCGCTCCCGGCCCGCCGCGAGCTTCGTCACCACGCCTGGGTCAGCGTGTCGGTCGGCTGTGACAATCGGTGCACGTTCTGCATCGTGCCGCTGGTCCGTGGACCCCAGCGGTCCCGGGCCCTCGGCGACGTCCTGGCCGAGGTCCAGGGCCTGGCGGCCGAGGGGGTGGTCGAGGTCACGCTCCTCGGGCAGAACGTCAACACGTACGGTCGCGATCTCACGGTCCCGGGCTCGTCTCGGCGGCCGCTGTTCGCCGACCTCCTCCGGGCGGTGAACGGGGTCGAGGGCATCCGGCGGATCCGGTTCACCAGTCCCCACCCACACGACTTCACCCCGGACGTGATCGAGGCCATGGCCGAGTGCGGATCCGTGTGCGAGCACATCCACTTCCCGCTCCAGTCGGGATCGGACCGGGTGCTCCGGCGGATGCGCCGGTCCTACCGCTCGGCCCGGTACCTCGGCTGGCTGGAGCGGATCCGGGCGGCCATCCCCGACATCGCCGTGACCACCGACATCATCGTGGGCTTCCCCGGCGAGACCGAGGAGGAGTTCCTCGACACGCTACGGGTCGTGGAGGAGGCGCGGTTCGACGCCGCGTACACGTTCCAGTACTCCCGCCGGGCCGGGACCGAGGCCGCCGGGCACGACGGCCAGGTCCCCAAGGAGGTCGTGCAGGACCGGTTCGATCGGCTGGTCGAGGTGCAGGAGCGGATCTCGCTGGATCTGAACCGGGCGCTCGAGGGGACGGTGGTCGACGTGCTCGTCGAGGGGACCGGCCGGAAGGGTGGGGCCCAGGGCCGGACCCGCACGAACAAGGTCGTGAACCTGCCCGGCGAGGCCCGGCCCGGCGAGTTCATCGACGTGCGGATCGCCCGGGCCCATCCGCACCACCTCGTGGGCGAGCGCGCGGCCGTCCCGGTGCCCGCGTGAGGCCCGTCCGGACCGCTCCTCGGCCCACCGACGACCGCTCGGTACGGACCGATGTTCCCCTGGCGCTGGTCGGGCCCACGGCCTCGGGCAAGACCGAGGCATCGATCGCGCTGGCCCGCCGCCTCGGCGCCGAGGTCATGGTGATCGACTCGATGACGGTGTACCGGGGGATGAACGTGGGGACCGCCAAGCCGTCACCGGAGGAACGGGCCGGCGTGCCCCATCACCTCGTGGACGTGGCCGACCCCACCGAGCCCTTCTCGGTGGCGAGGTTCCAGACGCTGGCCCGCGAGGCCGTGGCCGGGATCAGGGCCCGGGGCCGCCCCGCCCTGCTGGTGGGCGGGTCGGGGCTGTACTACCGGGCCGTGGTCGACGATCTCGAGTTCCCGGGGACCGACCCGGCCGTGCGCCGCGCCCTCGAGGCCGAGGCCGAGGCGCTCGGCGCCCGGGCGCTCCACCGGCGGCTCTCGGCGTTCGACCCGGAGGCCGCCGCGAGGATGGAGCCGTCGAACGCCCGGCGGGCCATCCGGGCCCTCGAGGTGGCCGCCCTGACCGGCCGCCCGTTCTCCTCGTTCGCCCGGGCGTGGGACCGCTATCCTGGTGATCGGGTGCGCGCCGCCGGCGTGACGATGCCGCCGGACGTCCTCCGGGCTCGGATCGAGGCTCGGGTTCGTCGGCAGCTGGACCAGGGCCTGGTGGATGAGGTCCGGGCCCTCCTGGGCCGGGGCTTCGGGTCGTTCGTCACGGCCTCCCAGGCGATCGGGTACCTCGAGGTGGCCGAGCATCTGGCCGGCCGGCTGACGCTCGACGATGCCGCCGACCGGATCGTCCGCCGGTCCCGGGCCCTGGCCCGGCGCCAGGTAGCGTGGTTCCGTCGAGACCCGCGGATCCGGTGGTTCGAGGCGGGGCCCGAGGGCGCGGTGGCGCTGGCAGACGAGATCGAGGAGCACTTCCTGGGATGAGGTACTCGAAGTACCACGGTGCGGGGAACGACTTCCTCATGGTGGAGGACCTGGAGGACCGGGTCACGCTGACCCCCGAGCTGGCCGCGGCGATGTGCGACCGGTTCCGAGGCGTCGGGGCCGACGGCGTCATCCGGGTGACCCGGGGCCGAGCGGCGCCCTTCGTCATGGAGCTGTGGAACGCCGACGGCGGGCGGGCGGAGACCTCGGGCAACGGGATGCGGTGCCTGGCCCGGCTCCTGCTCGACCGGGGGCTGACGAGCGGCCCGATCATCGAGGTCGACACGCTCGCGGGGGTGAAGCGGATCGAGGTGACGATCGAGGGTGCCGAGATGACCGGGGCCCGGGTCGACATGGGCCAGCCGAAGCTGACCCGCCGGGAGATACCGATGACCGGTCCCTCGGACGAGCGGTTCGTCGACCGGCCGTTCCCCGAGGCCGGCGACGGCTACCGGGCCGCCGCCGTGTCGATGGGCAACCCCCACCTGGTCCTGATCGGCCACGCCGACCTGGCCCCGCTCGACCTGCCCCGGATCGGCCCACCCCTCGAGCGCCATCCCGACTTCCCTGAGCGGACCAACGTGGAGTGGGTGCGCGTCGGGGACGACCGCCTGGACGTCCGGGTGTGGGAGCGAGGCGTGGGGGAGACCCTGGCGTGCGGCACCGGTGCGTGCGCCGTGGTGGTGGCGGCGAGCCTGATGGGCCTCACGGATCGCCGCGCCGTGGTTCGGTTCGAGGGCGGCGACCTCGAGGTCGAGTGGGCCGACGACGGCCGCGTGTACCTGGCCGGCCCCGCAGCGCACGTCTTCGACGGAGAGCTGTCGCCGTCGTGGCTCGATGCGATGGGGGAGGGTCGCCGGTGAGGATCGCCCGCCGCCTGGTGGATCTCCCGCCCTATATGTTCGCGGAACTGGACCGGAAGGTGGGCGAGAAGCGCGCGGCCGGGGTCGACGTGATCTCGCTCGGTGTGGGCGATCCCGACATGCCCACTCCGAGCCACGTGGTGGAGGCCCTCCGCGAGGCCGCCGAGGACCCCACGACCCACCGGTACCCTTCCTACTACGGCCTGCCGGCATTCCGGCAGGCGGTGGCCGGCTGGTACCGGCAGCGGTTTCGCGTCGAGCTCGACCCCGACACGGAGGTCCAGCCGCTGATCGGGTCGAAGGAGGGCATCGCCCACCTGGCCTGGGCGTTCGTCGACCCCGGCGACGAGGTCCTGGTCCCCGATCCCGGGTACCCGGTGTACGAGACCGGAACCCGTTTGGCGGGTGGCACGCCGGTGTCACTTCCGCATCCCGAGGAAACCGGCTTCCTGCCCCGACTCGCGGCCGCGCCCGTGTCGGAGCGCACCAAGCTCGTGTGGCTGGGTTTCCCCTCGAACCCGACGGCGGCCGTGGCCGAGCCGTCGCTGTTCGAGGAGGCCGTGGGGCTGGCCCGGGAGCACGGCCTCCTCCTCGCCCACGACGCGGCGTACTCGGAGATCACGTTCGACGGGTACGAGGCGCCGAGCGTGCTCCAGGTCCCCGGGGCGAAGGAGGTCGCCGTCGAGTTCGGCTCGATGTCGAAGACCTTCAGCATGACCGGTTGGCGGGTCGGGTGGGCGGTTGGGAACGCCCCGGCGATCGAGGCGCTGGCGACGGTGAAGACGAACATGGACTCGGGGATCTTCAACGCGATCCAGCGCGCCGCCATCGCCGGGCTGACCGGCCCGATGGATCACCTGGCCGAGTCTCGGGAGCGGTACCGGCGCCGCCGCGACCTGGTGGTCGAGACGCTGAACTCACTCGGCTGGGAGCTCAAGCCGCCCCTCGGGTCGTTCTACGTCTGGAGCCCGACCCGCGACGGGACGTCCTCGGCGGAGTTCTGTGACCTCCTGCTCGACCGGGCCGGCGTGGTCGCCGCCCCCGGGCCCGGCTACGGCCCGCTGGGCGAGGGGTGGGTCCGCTTCGCCACGACCGTGGCCGACGACCGCCTGGCGGAGGCCATGGACCGGCTCCGCTCGGTCTTGGCATGAGCGGCCGTCGCGTTTCCGAGTCGCCGCTCTCGGCGACATGGCGCCCCTCGGTGTTCGAGCCCGCGGTGCTCGCCGGGATCGACCGCCGGGGGGACGAGGCCTCGCTGGACGAGCTCGCCGCGCTGGCCGACACGGCGGGCGCCGAGGTCGTGGGACGGCTGGTGCAGCGGCGCGACGAGCCCGACCCCACGACGTTCATCGGCCGGGGGAAGTTCGACGAGCTCCACGCGCTCATCCACGCCACGAGCGCGCGGCTGGTCGTGTTCGACGACGAGCTCACCCCCGCCCAGTTGCGGAACCTCGAGGAGCGGCTGAAGGTCAAGGTCGTGGACCGGACCGCGCTGATCCTCGACATCTTCGCGATGCACGCGGCCTCGAAGGAGGGCAAGGCGCAGGTCGAGCTGGCCCAACTGAACTACCTCCTGCCGCGGCTGCGGGGATGGGGCGAGGCGATGTCCAGGATTGGGGGCGGGATCGGCACCCGCCGGGGCCCGGGCGAGACGAAGATGGAGGTCGACCGGCGCCGGATCCGGCGGCGGATCAGCAAGCTGACCGGCGACATCGCCGACCTGGCCACGGCCCGTGCGGTGAAGCGGGCCGGCCGGGAGCGCTCCGGCGTGGCCCAGATCGCGCTGGTCGGCTACACGAACGCCGGCAAATCGACGCTGATGAACGCCCTGACCGGGGCCGGCGTGGTCGTGGCCGATCAGCTGTTCGCCACGCTCGATCCGACCGTGCGCCGGCTGAAGCTGCCGGGGGGCCGGACCGCCACGCTGTCCGACACCGTGGGGTTCGTTCGGAAGCTGCCGCACGACCTCGTGGCTGCCTTCCGGTCGACGCTCGAGGAGGTCGCGCTGGCCTCGCTGATCCTGCACGTGGCCGATGCGTCCGCGGAGGACGTCGAGGGGCAGATCGCCGCGGTCCGGGAGGTCCTGGCCGAGATCGGGGCCGCGGGCATCCCCGAGGTGCTCGTCCTGAACAAGCTCGACCTCCTGCCGGATGGGGCCGGGGCGGCCCGACGCCACCCGGAGGCCGTGGCGGTGTCGGCGCTCCGAGGAGAGGGGCTGCAGTCGCTCCTGGAGCGGGTCGAGGAGGCGCTCCCGAGACCGCCGATCGAGATGGAGCTGGTGGTCCCGTACGAGCGGCAGGACGTGGTCGCCCGCCTCTACCGGGAGGCCGAGGTCCTGTCCGCCGAGCCGAACACGACCGGCACGCTGGTCCGGGTCAGGGTCCGCGAGGACCAGCTGGCCTGGGCCGGGGCCTTCTCGGTCCGGCCGGTGTCGCGGCGCTCGCGGCTCGGCTAGAGCCGGCGGAGGACCGCCACGACCTGGCCCAGGATCCGCCCGCCCTCGGGCAGGTCGAACGGCTCCATCGTCGGGTTCTCGGGCACCAGCGTGACCCGGCGGCCCCGGCGTCGGAGGCGCTTGACCGTGGCCTCCTCCTCGGCCGGGCCGGGGACCTGGGCGGCCACGATCGAGCCGTCCTCGGCCACGTCCTGACGGCGGATCACCACCAGGTCGCCGTCGAGGATCCCCGCGTCGATCATCGACTCGCCGCTCACCCGGAGCGCGAAGTGCTCATCGTCCCCGGCCAGAGCGGCGTCGACGGCCACGTGGTCCTCGATGTGCTCCTCGGCCAGGACCGGGGCCCCCGCGGCGATCCGCCCCAGGACCGGGACGGAGACGGCACCGGCGTTGCGCAGCCTGGCCCCGGCGACCTCGATAGCCCGGGGCTTGGCCGGGTCCTTCCGCAGGAGGCCCTTCCGCTGGAGGTTCGCCAGCTGCGCGTGGACGCTGGAGGAGGAGGTCAGCCCGACCGCCTCGCCGATCTCCCGGACCGTCGGGGGGTACCCCCGGTCCTGCACCGTGCGGCGGATGAACTCGACGATGCGCTGCTGCCGTGGCGTCAGATCGTCCATGTCAGTGGGGGAGGCTAGCATGGCCGAGCGATGGAATCAAACACCTGTTCGAGCCTTGACGGACGAACATCTGTTCGACATAATCCAGGCGTGGCTCGAACACGGGTTCGATGGGATCGCGCGGCTGTGCTGGCCGCGGTCCTCGTGAGCACGCTTTGGGCCGCCGGACGCGCCCTGGGCGGCTCCCGGGCGGAAGCGGGAGGATCGCTCGAACCGGTCCGCCGCCACGTCGTGGCCGAGGGCGAGACCCTGTGGGGGATCGCCCGGATCCTGGTCGGCCCGGAGGCCGATCCCAGGCCCGTGATCGACGAGATCCGAGAGGCGAACGGCCTGGGGACCGGGACCCTCATGGAGGGGCAGCTGCTGGTGCTGCCGACCGGCTAGGCGCTCAGCGGGTCCACTCGACGCCGTGGACACCGCGCATGCCCCGGATCAGGGCCATGGCCTCCTCGGCGGTGGTCTCGGTCGGCAGCCGCACGGACAGGATCAGCTCGGTGCGGTCCTCGCCCTCGTCGGCCACGCGGAGGTGGTCGACACGGATCCCGGCCGCCCCCAGGCCCCGCATGAGCTCGTCGAGGGGAACCTCCGGCTCGACCTCGAGGATCAGCTCCTCCTGCTCCCGGCGGAGGCCCCGGACCGCCCGACGAACGGGGCGGAGCGCCGCGATCGTCAACAGGGCCACCACCGTCCCGGCCCCGGCCACCACGTAGGCCCCGGCGCCGACCGCCATCCCGAGCGCGGCGGTCACCCACAGGCTGGCCGCCGTGGTCAGCCCCCGGACCGTCAGCCCCTGGCGGAAGATCACGCCGGCCCCCAGGAACCCGATCCCGGTGACGATCTGCGCGGCGATCCGGCTGGGATCCACCCGGACGTAGCCGCGCTCACCGGCGAGCGCCCCGAAGCCGTAGGCGGAGATCACCGTGAAGATGCACGAGCCCAGCGCCACGAGCATGTGGGTGCGGAACCCCGCCGGCTGGTCCCGGAGCTCCCGCTCGAACCCGATCACGGCGCCGACGACGGCGGCCCCCAGGAGGCGAAGGGCCAGCTCGACGTCGAGGGGCATGCCGGGATTATGGCACCACCACATGTTGCGGTAGGGGCGCCCCGGGTCCAAGATGTTGCGTCCGAGGAAGGAGGTGCGATGCGCTGCCCATGGTGCGGGGCCCCCGACACGAGGGTGGTGGACTCCAGGCCGGCCGAGGACGGCACGGCGATCCGCCGCCGCCGTGAATGCCCCGCCTGCGGCCGGCGGTTCACCACGTTCGAGCGGGGCCAGGGCGCGTTCCTCCGGGTCATCAAGCGAGGCGGGTCGAAGGAGCCATACGACCGGCAGAAGCTCATCGATGGCGTCCGGAAGGCGATCAAGAACCGCCCGGTCACCGATGAGCAGGTGATGGCCCTGGCCGATCGGGTCGAAGAGAGCCTCCGTAGATCCGGCCCCGAGGTGACCTCGCAGGAGCTCGGTCTCGAGGTGCTCGGCCAGCTCCGCCGGCTCGACGAGATCGCGTACCTCCGGTTCGCCTCGGTCTACAAGGACTTCCAGGAGGTCACCGACTTCGAGCGGGAGCTCGGCCTGCTGCTCCAGAAGCGGGAGCCGAAGCGCCCCTCTCGTCGGCGCTGAAGATCCCATCGGCCACCACAAGATGTAGTGGTCGGGAGTGGTCAGGACCGCAAGATAGTGCGACAATGCCTCCAAGAGGCCCTTGACACCGGGGGCACCGGGGAGCAGAATCACAGGGCTGTAGTTCCTGTCGCTCTTCCCCAGAAGGAGGGTCGGACGGTGGCCACCAGGGAACACGATGTCCGCACAACGGGTCTGACGTTCAAGCGGTCCTTCACCACGGAGGGCACGCACCCGTTCGACGAGGTGGAGTGGGAGACCCGCGACGCCGTCATCCCCAACTTCAAGGAGGGCGGGAACGCCTTCGAGCAGCGCGACGTCGAGTTCCCCAAGACGTGGTCCCAGAACGCCACGAACATCGTGGCCCAGAAGTACTTCCGCGGCCCCCTCGGCACCCCTCAGCGGGAGTCGAGCGTCCGCCAGTTGATCTCCCGGGTCGTCGACACGATCACGGGATGGGGGAAGAAGGACGGCTACTTCGCCTCCGACAAGGATGCCCAGGTCTTCGCGGACGAGCTGACCCACATCCTGGTGACCCAGAAGGCCGCCTTCAACTCGCCGGTGTGGTTCAACGTGGGCGTCCCGAACACGCCCCAGCAGTGCTCGGCCTGCTTCATCCTGGCGGTCGACGACGAGATGTCCTCGATCCTCAACTGGTACGTCGAGGAGGGGACGATCTTCAAGGGCGGCTCGGGCTCGGGGATCAACCTGTCTCGGATCCGGTCGTCGAAGGAGCCGCTCGCCGGCGGCGGGACGGCCAGCGGCCCCGTGTCGTTCATGCGCGGCGCCGATGCCTCGGCCGGGACGATCAAGTCCGGGGGCAAGACCCGGCGGGCCGCCAAGATGGTCATCCTCAACGTCGATCACCCCGACATCGAGGACTTCATCTGGTGCAAGGCGGTCGAGGAGCGGAAGTCCCGGGCGCTCCGGGACGCCGGCTTCGACATGGATCTCGACGGCAAGGACTCCTACTCGATCCAGTACCAGAACGCGAACAACTCGGTCCGGGTCACCGACGAGTTCATGCAGGCCTACCTCGACGACCGGGACTGGAAGCTGAAGGCCGTGCTCACCGGCGAGGCGCTGAAGACGATGCGGGCCCGGGACCTGATGCGCCAGGTGGCCCAGGCCGCGTGGGAGTGCGCCGACCCCGGCATGCAGTACGACTCCACCATCAACGACTGGCACACCTGTCCGGCCTCGGGGCGGATCAACGCGTCGAACCCGTGCAGCGAGTACATGCACCTCGACAACTCGGCATGCAACCTGGCCAGCCTCAACCTGTTGAGGTTCCTGGACCAGGACGGGAGCTTCGATGTGGCCTCGTTCAAGCACGCGGTCGAGATCGTGTTCACCGCGCAGGAGATCGTGGTGGGGAACTCGGACTACCCGACCGAGAAGATCACGCAGAACGCCAAGGCCTTCCGCCAGCTCGGCCTGGGGTATGCGAACCTCGGGGCCCTGCTGATGGCCCGGGGCCTGCCGTACGACTCGGACGGCGGGCGGGCCTGGGCCGGGGCCGTCACCGCCCTGATGACCGGCCACGCCTACGCCGCCTCGGCCCGGATCGCCGAGCACATGGGGCCGTTCGCCGGGTTCGCGCCGAACCGCGACGCGATGCTGCGGGTGATCCGCAAGCACCGGGCCGCCGCCGACGAGATCGACGCGGAGCTGGTGCCGGAGGCCCTGCTGTCCTCGGCCAAGAAGGCCTGGGACGAGGCCATCCACGGCGGCGAGGAGCACGGGTTCCGGAACGCCCAGGCCACGGTGCTGGCCCCGACCGGGACGATCGGGCTGATGATGGACTGCGATACGACCGGCATCGAGCCCGACCTGGCGCTGGTGAAGACGAAGAAGCTGGTCGGCGGGGGCACGATGCAGATCGTGAACCAGACCGTGCCCCGGGCCCTGGGTCGGCTCGGCTACACCCCCGAGCAGGCTGCCGACATCGTCGATTACATCGCCGAGCACAACACGGTGGCCGACGCCCCCCATCTGAAGCGGGAGCACGAGGCGGTGTTCGACACAGCGATGGGGGAGCGGACCATCCACTACATGGGCCACGTGAAGATGATGGCCTCGGTCCAGCCGTTCATCTCCGGAGCGATCTCGAAGACCGTGAACATGCCCGAGGACGTCACGGTCGAGGACGTCGAGGGGCTGTACGTGGAGGGGTGGCGGCTCGGCCTGAAGGCCCTGGCGATCTACCGGGACAACTGCAAGGTCGCCCAGCCGCTGTCGGCCGACAAGAAGGCCAAGGAGATTACACCGATCCAGGCGAGCGGTGGCCCGGTGCGGCATCGACTGCCGTCGACCCGGCCGGCCAAGACCTTCTCGTTCTCGGTGGGTGATGCCGAGGGCTACATCATCGCCGGCGAATACCCGGAGGACGGGATCGGCGAGGTGTTCCTCAAGGTCGCCAAGCAGGGCTCCACGCTGTCGGGGATCATGGACGCCTTCGCGATCAGCGTCTCGCTGGGGCTCCAGTACGGCGTGCCGCTGGAGGCGTACGTCCAGAAGTTCATCAACATGCGGTTCGAGCCCTCGGGGATGAGCAGCGACCCGGACATCCGGTTCGCCTCGTCGCTGGTGGACTTCATCTTCCGCCGGTTGGCCATCGAGTATCTGCCCGAGGAGAAGCGGGCCAGCCTCGGTGTGAAGTCGATCGCCGAGCGGAAGGCAGACATGGGGAACGGGCACGGTGAGGCCCCCCCGGCCGATGGGGACGCCGAAGCGGAGTCCGACGAGCCCCAGCGGATCGAGCTCACGGCGCCGCCGGCCGAGGCCGACCGGCCCGCGGCTCGCATCCTCGACGCCCCGCTCTGCTACGTCTGCGGCTCCAAGATGCAGCCGTCCGGCTCCTGCTACGTCTGCTCGAGCTGCGGCGCCACCAGCGGCTGTTCGTAGCGCGCGCGTGGCGTTCCTGGGGTTCCACCACGTCCAGGTGGCCATGCCGGAGGGGCGCGAGGAGGACGCCGTGGCCTTCTACGGCGGCGTGCTCGGCATGGACGAGATCCCGAAGCCGCCGGAGCTCCTCCAGCGGGGCGGCAGGTGGTTCCGGTCTGACCCGGTGGAGATCCACCTCGGCGTGGAGGAGCGGTTCGCACCCGCGAGGAAGGCCCACCCGGCGTTGCTCGTCGACGACCTCGCGGCCGTGGAGGAGCGGCTCCGGGCCGCCGGGCTCGGGCTCGAGCTGGTCGCCGACGTGGAGCTGGAGCGACACCGCCGGGTGTTCGTGTCGGACCCGTTCGGCAACCGGCTGGAGCTGATCGAGCGGACCTAACCCTCGGGGACGGTCACCCCGGTGAGGCCGTGAACCTCTCGGAGGGCCCGGAGCCCCTCGACGATCCGCACCGCCAGCGCCTCCGTTCGCTGGATGGCGGCCGTCAGGCTCCCTGCGCCGGCCTCCTCGGGGGCGGTCCCGAGCGTCTGGCGGAAGGCGTCGAACGACGAGCGGATGTCGCCCAGGAGCGCCCGCACGACCGGCACACCGCCAGCCTGGGCGGTCCGGGAGACTTCCTCGAGGTCCGAGTCGATACGCCGGGCGATGGCCAGGAGCGAGCTGTGGAGGCCGCCGAGCTCCGCCGGCGGCGTCAGGGCTCGCAGGTCCGCCAGCAACTGCTCGGCGATCGGCGTGGCGGCGGCGACGGCGGCCTCGATCTCGGCGGCGTCCCTCGGGTCGCCGAGTGTGGCGTCCAGCGTGTCGAGCTGGGGGAGGACGCCCGCCGCCTGGCTCACGTAGGCGCACACCGCCTCGAGCCGCCCCAGAACCTCCTGCGCCGTCGTATTGAACTCGAGCATGAGGTCACGCAGCTCCAGGGCTTGGGCCAGGGGCGGTCGCGAGGACACCACCGGGACGTCCGGGGGCGCCTCGCGCTCGAGACGGATCGTGTCGTCTGCCAGGCGCTCCCTCGTCGGGGCACTGGTCGTCGCCACGGCTCCGCATCCCTCCACCAACGCCTGGGGGTCCGTCGCCCCTGGGGGGAACGCCGAAACGGTGGCGCGGTACGCGGACAGCGAGGCCTCGAACGCCCCCGGCGGCTCGTCCATCAGGTCGGCGGCCGCCCGACGCGGGTACCAGACGAGGCCGGCGTACGCGCCGGCGGCAAGCAGTAAGACCAGGACCAGGAGCATCCACAGTCCCCGTCGGCGCCGGTGGCGTCGCCGTCGCTGGGCCCGCTGCGGATGGCCGTTCGGGCACACCCCGTCCCTGAGGACGGCGCCGCACACCGTGCAGAAGCCCGCCGACACGCGGGCGAGCATAGGGGACCCGGCCGGAGCTCGGCAAAGCGGTTGGCCGCGTGCCGCCGGGCGCGGTAGCCTGCGAACGTGCGGATCGAGTTCCGGAAGCTCGATCCCGACGTCGCCCTTCCCGGTCGCGCCCGCGACGGCGACGCGGGACTGGACCTCCAGGCCAACGAGACCCTGAAGATCGCTCCGGGGGAGCGGGTCATGGTCCCGACCGGGCTGGCGGTGGCCATCCCCGAGGGCCACGCCGGCCTGGTGCTCCCGCGCTCCGGCCTCGCCTCGCGGACCGGCCTCACGCTGGCGAACTCCCCCGGCCTCATCGACCAGGGCTACCGGGGGGAGATCCTGCTGGCCGTGGTGAACCTGGACCCCGGCGAACCGATCGAGGTCCGGAGGGGGGACCGGATCGCCCAGCTGGTGGTGGTCCCGTATGCGGAGGTGGAGCCCCTCGAGGTGGCCGAGCTCCCGCCGAGCGGGCGGGGCCAGGCCGGGTTCGGCTCCACGGGCGTCTGATAGTAGAATGGTGGCCGACGCGGACGTGGCTCAGTTGGTAGAGCACCACCTTGCCAAGGTGGGGGTCGCGGGTTCGAATCCCGTCGTCCGCTCCAAGCGAAACCGCAGTTCAGCGGCCATTTTCGGCCCCGCGCCCAGCGCCCGATTTCGGGTCGATCCCGCCAGAATCCCGTCATTCTCCCGTCTCAGATCTTGGGAGAGCTGCTGGTGTCCGGGGGTCACTGGCCCAAGGACCAGCCTTGGAGCCGCGGACATGGCGATCCTCGTCACCGGGGTGCCTGGCTTCATCGACGGGTGGCAGCAGGACCCCTCGTATTCGTGGATGTACCTCTGGGCGTGGTCGCTGATCGGCGCGCAGGCCTTGGCCTGGGTCCAGGCCCTGCTCGCGCTGGGGATGCGGGCCCGCTCGTTCCGGCGACCGCTGCCGCGCCCAGTGGGCGGCCTGTCCCTCGATGTCCCCGAGCCGCTCGTCGGCTGGCTGGAGTTCTTCCGCAAGCGGAGGATCGAGGTTGTGGACGATCACCTCGGCCGCCCCAGCGTCCGTCGCGGCGTCCTCGGGCAGCTGCTCGACAAGGAACGCGAGCGCCAGTCCCGGCTGGCCGAGCGCCCGCACCCGGAGCGGGTGCCCGTCCGCGGCGGTGTTCCCGCGTTGGAATAACGGCACGCCGCTCGAGGCGATGCGGGCCGGTCCCGGCTACGTGAGCGCTCGGCAAGAGTTCACGGCGGGCCGTGTGCCTGCGGCCCAAGAGCTCCTCGATGAGGCGCTCGCCGCAGGAAGGCAGCAGGCGACCGCGCGGCGTGAGGCCATCCGGCGGAGGAAGGAGAAGAGACAGTGAAGCGCCTGAGCCACCAGCGCACCCCACCTTCAGCGAGCAGTGTTCCTCGTGCCGATTCTTCTACGAGTGGTTGCATCCGTCTCCGGACGGCCGGGATCGGTGCCTCGTGTGCGTCGAGATTGAGGCCGAGAACCGGTCCAGACTCCCCCTCCCCGGTCCGGTCGAACACTCGGCCCATGTCGGCCGCGTTCTGCGCGTCGGAGGGCGCCCGGTCCGCCGGTAGCGTGGAGGGGGCCCGGGCCGGCCTCGCCCGAGCTACCTCCTACTTCTCGTTGGCTACGGTGCGGGCTCGGCGCAGAGAACCCCCACCCGGTAGACAAGCGGCGTGGGCTCATCGTTGAAGACCTGAACGTGCCAGCCCGTGGCCGCTGAGTAGGTGCCAGGGCCTGTCGTGCCAAGGTTGGATCCATTGATAACTGGCCCGGATTCGTTGAGCCAGAGGGCCTCAAGTCCGCCCGGGGAGTCAACTCCACCGGTCACGAGCCGTGTCCCCGAGGGGCAGTTCACGGTGGCTTCATGGCTGTCGCCTGGAGTGGGGGCGGTGAACTCTGCCACGACCCATCGGGATCCGTTGAGAGCACCCTCAGACGTGAGCACCGCCCGAGCCTGTTTCTTGGCGATCTTCTTCACCTGGGCCTTGGTCACCGGGGCGGCGCTGAACGCCGGGCTGACCACGGCGATTGCCAGGACGGCGATGGCCACGACGCCCAAGGCGCGGCCGATACGAGATCGATCCATGCTCCCTCCCTTCGATCGCCCCGCCGCCTGCGGGGCCTATGGGCGACGGTAGCCATGCTCGCGGGGCCAGGCAAGGGGGGTGGCGATCGGACCTCCTCGAGGATCAGGAGGGGGTGGGCCGGATGGTGTTCGACGCCAACGCCTCCCGGGCGTTGATGGGGTCGCTTAGACCTGGGGCACAGGCAACAAGCGGCCGGACTGCCCCAGGGCCGGTTGCCATTCCGGACTCCTTTGGCCCCAGGCGGCTCGTACAGCGCGGGGGCCCCGGGGAGGTTGACCCGGGGCTCCGCAACAACCTCCAAACGATGGTGAACCTTCCTAGTATTCTTTCTTCACCATCGCGCAGGTCAGCGTGACCCTCAACGTCCATGGGTCAGGCGGGAACTTGTAGCAGACATTCTCGCCAAGGCAGACCTCCTCCCAAGCCTTAAAGACCGTCCACCACCCATGCCAACCGGCCGGGCCGCCGATGATCTGCTCCCCCTTATGGTTGGGCTCGAGTACCTCTGCGTATCCCCACACCGCAAAGGGGTGCGTGGGGATGCAGGAGACGACGAGTTCCTTCGGGTTCTCAAGGGTAGGACCGAGCGTCCTAGAGATAGTTGTCGTCTTCTGGATCCGGATGCCAGCCGGCCCATAGAGCTTCCGCTTGACCTTGGGCGGGACTTGTATCTCCTGCTGTGTGAGCTGTGGGACGGGTGGCGTTTCGATGTCGGGGTTCTCTCCTGCGACCCAGTGGAGGGACGCGGTGCCTCCGGGGCAGGATTCACTAGCCCCGATGATCACCACGTTGGCACCGGTCCCCTCGTCGGGCAGGAGGCAGGCGTGGATCAATTCGGTCTGGCCACCGTCGGCCGAAACGATGGCCGGCATTCCCATCGTGAAGACCAGCACCGCCGTCGCGGCACCGAAAAGATAGGCGCGGATCGTCGCGCCTCGACGTCGATCTGCCATGGCGTCCTCCCTCCTGTCGGGGTGGCGGAATCCCCGTCGCCATCGAGCGGGGGGCATCCTACGGGGAGACCTGTGGCCAGCCCTAAGGTGAGGTCTGGGGAGGGCGAGCGGCCAGGAGGTTGGCCGCGACCTGGACACGGAGGGCCAGCTCGTGGAGCTGCATCCCCTCGGGAAGCCGCAACCCTTCGACCTCCTGTTCCTTCAGGCACTCTTCGACGATCGGGAGGGCGTCGGTGGGGAAGACGATGGTGGTCGGGACCGGTCATCGGGGCAGTCTAGGCCGCGTGGTCGTCTCCCCGCCGCGGCTTGTACTAGCGAGGGGAGGCCCCGGCAGGTTGAGCCGGGCCTCCCTCACTCAGGGAGGTCTCATTCGGCGGTTAGCGGGTAGGAACCTCGGGTGTGAGGGCGAACAGCCGAAATAGCCTTCGGAGTCCTTGCGATCCTCGCTGGTGTTGGGATTCTTATCGGTGTCATCGCCAGCGTTGACCTATGGCCCTTCGCCGTCATTGTGCCGGCCCTCGTCGGAATCGGTTGGGGCATCTATCACCACATCGTCATCCGTCCAGCACCCTACGGAGTCAAACGACCTGAGGACTCACCGCCCCATGACGAAGAGGACCTCTCGTAGGGGTGATCCAGGACCAACCGGTCCATTCTTATGCGGCGCGAAACGTGATGCCGTCCAGGCTAATCCAGCCAAATGTGTCAGGCACGATCACACTCGCCCGTACCTCACCGGATGACTCGACATACACCGGGCCATGCTCCGGAGGGATGATGCCGACGAGCGCAAGATGAATAACCCGACCGGGAGGGCGATAGCTCTCGGGCAGAGTGAACATAAGAAACTCCTCGGGTGCGTCGCAGAAGTTCGGCGCGTTGCACTCAATGGCTCCCCTCAGGTGAACCACTCCGAATGGGTCCTTGTAGAAACCCACGCTGGTGTAGGGGGAACCGTGGTTCCGCCAACAGGTTCCAGGTGCGCAAGCTGGGGCCGTCGCGAAGACCGGCTCTCCCGCGGTTCCCACCTCGTGCCACCCTTCCACCGTCTGCCCGAGTTCCCCGGCGGTAAGGAATCGCTTCTCGGCCTTCCCCTTCGTGTAGAAGAGTTTCTTCGCCTTGCTCTTTGTCAGAAACGTCGCGGCCCCTGGTGCGATCCCGGTGATCAACACCACCCCGGCCATCGTCAGGGCAAGGATCGACAGGGCACGGAACGGGATACTGCGGCTGGAGCGCATGGCGGCTCCCCTTTCCCCCGCCATCGGCGAGCCCACGCTCGCCCCTTGAGAGCGGCGGGCTCGCTGCATCCTACTCCGGCTCAGATGAGGGGAAGGCGTTTGCCTATCCGGGACTGGAGCGGGGCCAGCAACCCGACAGCGATCAGCACCCGCAGCGCCAGCTCGTCCAGCGGCATCCCCTCGGGCATCCGTACTCCTTCGGCCTCTTGCTCCTTCAGGCGCTCCTCGACGATCACGAGGGCGTGCGCGGGACGACCCACTCCCAGTCTTCCGGACGCATGGGCTAGCGCTTCCCCGACGGGCCACTCTGCTTCTAGCACCGGGCGGTCCGCGCCGGACTGATCGAACCGACCGACTCCTCGCTCCGTCCCCCGGGGTGGCGCCCGGCCCATCGCCCCTCCCCGGCTCCGAGGACGGATGGTCTCAACCGTCCGTCGATCTGTTCCGGCTCCTGTTGGAGCGGGTGGAGGGCCGGGCCGACGGGCCGTGGCTCTGATTCCGGGTCACACTCTGGGTCACAGTCGTCTCGTCCTTCCAGGTCCCGTCCCATCCTGCCCCGCCCTGTGACCAGGGACAACGATCAGAGCAGGACGGCGCCGGACGGGGCAGGACGCCCCCGATAACCTGCCAAGGTGGGGGTCGCGGGTTCGAATCCCGTCGTCCGCTCAAGACGGCCCCTTTCCTGCAGGTTTCTCCGGCTCACCAGGTCCTTCGTCATAGGCGCGCCCCATTTGACGCCGAAGAGTCCATGCGAGGCGGGGGGAAGCGTCGGGCACCCCGCTGACCTGTAGGTTTGCAGTCCCGACCGGCTCTTATCGGTCACGCACCACCTTCCACGGCACTCACCACCCTGGCTAGGTAGGCGATGGCCACGGCTCTCCTCGCGGCCGGGCCCCTGACCAGGACGCGATCCGCCGACGGGGGTAAGGCGCTACGGGGAGTCAGCGACGGTTGCCCCCCGCCTCGTTGACGTTCGCCGCATGGTCATTCCTCGTCCGCGGTCGGCCAATGCGAGACCCCGCATTCCGGGCACTGGAGCGCCAGATGGGCAACGGTCGCCGCCACCTCCTCGGCCGCCGGGAACCGGTGGCCTGCGGCGGGGAAGGATGCGCAGGCCGCCCCGTAGCGGTCCACGACCAGGACCACCGGCAGCTCCTGATCCTCGCCCAGGAACCTCTGGGTTCCCGTCCGACCCGGATCCAGCAGCACCGGAACCGCGACCTCCTCCTCCTCTGAGAGGATGGCTCGGGCTTTCGCTTCCCCCCAGCGCAGCTCATCCTTCACGGCGGCGAGATCGTTCGCGAACGCGCGGCACCTGGCGCAACGCTCATGCAGGAAGGCGAGCACGAGCGCGGTCCGCTGGCGGAATCCCCACAGACTCACCGCCGCGCCCGAGGCGGCATCGAAGAAGGAGACGCCGGGGATGACCCGCCCTTCCGTCAGAGCGGTGCCGGGGAGCATCAGCGCGGCGATTGCTCCAGGGAAAGGCGGCGCCGGCTCATCTGAGAACCACGCAGCACTCTCCTGCGGTTGGGTCAAGGGCCACATCCACGGTGTCGTTCCCCAGCCCCCGGACCAGGCCGTCGATGAAGGCCCGGTTCATGGGGCACACGAGATCGGGGGCCTGACGAGCCAGCACGTGGAACGGGCAGTTACGCAGGCGGATGCCGCCGCCCTCCTGCCGGTAGGGCGCGTATCCGGAGTCGCGGAGCACCTCCTCGGCGATCGACAGGGCCCGCTCCTTCCCGGGCGGCCTCACGCGGAGCCGGCGGCGCACCTTCTCGCCCAGCGAAAGCCCCTCGTCGCCGGCGACCCTGGCGGCCGCCTCGCGCGCGGACTCACCCGGCCCCTGGTCCTGGACGGCGCGGACAAGCAGCCGTCCCACGAAGTCGTAGTGCCGCTCGGGGATCGAGACCGCGATCTCTGCCAAAGAGGGCTCGTAGACCTTCGACGGGCGACCGGCCCCCGGGCCGGAGCGGCCCTCCGGCCTTCGATAGGCGAATGTGAGGAGCCCTCGTTCCACGAGCTTATCGAGGTGGAAGGCGGCCAGGCTCCGAGAGATCCCCGCCCCCTTGGCGGCCTCCTCCCGCCCCACCGGCCGGCCGGCGCTGCGCACCACCTCGTAGAGCTTGCGCCGAACGGGGTCCGCCAGGGACGCGATCGCCTGTGTGCTCACGTCCTCTCGCACGGAGCCATCGTAGCACCTGGTCTCGTTGGTGAAAATATCCTCTCTAACCTCAGAATCGGGTCTTGCGCTAATCGCTTTTAGTGTTAGAGTTTGGAAGAACCTACAGGCCAAGCGGAAGGGAGGAGACGGAGGTAGACGGGAGGCACCACCAGGTGTGCGGAGGTTTCCGGCGGCGGCAGGGGCCGCGCAGCCGGCCGAGATGGAAGGTGGGTATGAGATGAATCAGGAAGCCTACTCGCTCCGCGCGGCGCTCAGGCGTCTGTGGACCGACCACGTCGTGTGGACCCGGAGCTACGTCGTGGCGGCGGTGGCCGACGCCCCGGATGCGGCAACGGCCGCGGAGCGGCTGCTGAAGAACCAGGGGGACATCGGAGAGGCCGTCGTTCCCTTCTACGGGAAGGATGCTGGGGCGGCGCTGACGGACCTCCTGAAGCAGCACATCATGATCGCCGTCGAGCTGGTCGCCGCGGCCAAGGGCGGCAACACGAAGCTCTTCGAGGAGCAGGACGCCCTGTGGACCAAGAACGCCGAGGAGATCGCCGAGCTCCTCAGCGGCGCCAACCCGAACTGGGTGAAGGACGACGTCGTCGACATCCTGGGGATCCACCTGAAGCTCACCAAGGACGAGGCCGTGGCTCGGCTGGAGGGCAACTGGAAGGTCGACGCCGAGGCCTTCGACCAGATCCTCACCGAGATCCTCACGCTGTCGGATGTCCTGGCGGACGGAATCGTCAGGCAGTTCCCCGACCGGTTCGCGGCATAGGGCCATGGCGGAGACCGTCACGGGGCTGGAGATCGGCGAGCCCGCGCCGATCTCCCCCCAGATGCTGGGAGTGGATGGGCTCACCCATTCCCTGGAGGAGTTCGCTGACGCGAGGCTTCTGGTGGTGGTGTTCATCGGGAACGGCTGTCCGACGGTGCGAGCCTACGAGGACCGCCTGAAGGAGCTGCACGCTCGTTACGCCCCCCGCGGCGTCCAGCTGGTCGCGGTGAACTCCAACAATCCTCACCTGTCGCCCTTCGATACCCACGACGAGATGGTGGCGAGGTGGCAGGAAGCGAGGGTGTCGTTCCCGTACCTCAAGGACGAGGATGGATCCCTGGCCCGGTCCTACGGGGCCATCGCCACGCCGCACGCGTTCGTCTTCGATGGGAAGAGGCGGCTGCGGTACCGCGGACGGATCGACGACGCCCGCATCTCGGAGTCAGTGAAGACACGCGACCTCGACGACGCGCTGCGGGCCCTGGTCGAGGGAAGACCCCCTGCGGTCGAGGTCACCGAGCCGTTCGGCTGCTCGATCATCTGGTAGAGCCGTGTCCACGACCGCAGCATGGGCGCGGAGCAGGGGGGCCGCAGGGAGCCTTCCCCGCCTGGGGATGTGGATCGCCGCGGGCGCTTGGGCAGCGCTCGTGCTTGCATGGAGCACCGGGTCTGCGGAACTGTTCGGCCACGACCAAAGTGGTGTTCCGGCCGTGGTGGGGATGGCGCTCTTCCTCATCGGTTGGCTCGCGATGTCGGCGGCCATGATGCTTCCGTCGAGCCTGCCGACGTTGCGTGCTCTCGATCGGACATCAGGCACCAGTGGGGGAGGACAAGCCGCGAGCCTGATGCTCGGGTATTTCTCCGCCTGGGCAGTCTTCGGGATGGCGGCGTTTGCGGGGGACGGGGTTCTCCATCGCGCGGTGGAGCTCATGCCCTGGCTCTCGGAGCGGCCGTGGCTGATCCCGGGCGGGATCGCCATGTTCGCCGGCGCCGCCGAGCTTCTGGGCCGGCCGTCTCTTCCGCCGATCCCGAGGGTAGTCCCCGGCGCCGGATGGTTCTCAGTCGGAAAAACGCACGCGGTCGACCGGATCCGGCGCTGCTGGCCGGTGATGCTGTTCGCCATGGCCGTGGGGATGGGCAGCCCCTTCTGGATGGTCTGCCTGACCTGCGTGATGACACTGGAGCTCCGGCTCCGAGCCCAGGTGGCGTTGCGCATCATCGGTCTGGGACTCCTCGTTCTGGGTGTCGCCGTCGTCATCGAGCCGGACTGGGCGCTGCTGCTCGGCGGCCGCGGAGCGTGAAGGTGACCGCTCCGGCGGTGGCTAACCACGACGGTCTACGGCAGCACACGCTGCGCTCGTCGGCCGCTTGAGAGTCGCCGAGGCCGGCTGTGTCCGTGTTCGGGCCGGCGATTTCCACCGAGCCTAGAAGAGGGGGATTTCGCGTTGGGCCGCACCGATGAGTTCCGGGGCCGACGTCCGTCCTTATCCCTTGAGGCCACCAGGGGGTGAACGAGGTGAGCGAGCGGGGCGGTTATCCGCCCGGCGTCCCCTGCTGGGTGGCGTGCGTGGAGCCAGAGCCCGAGATGGGGGTGGCTTTCTACACCGAACTGTTCGGGTGGGAGGCGGAGAGCCTGATGGCGGCCCACTTGCCGGGCACGCCACCGCCCACAGC
>JBQGDK010000312.1:0-2119 GCA_052039025.1 Actinomycetota bacterium | reverse complement strand
AAGGCGGACGGCACCTCGGTCGCACGGGCAGCGAGCGTCCTGGTCGCCTACGACCTGGCGGCGCACGGCCCCCGCTCGCTCACGCGGGGCGAGCGGGTCGCGCTGGAGAGGTTCCTGGAGACGTGAGCGTGCTCGTGCTGGGCCAGCCGACGGTGGCTCGCGATCTGTCGACCTACGCGCGGCGGGTCGCCCGCTTCGACGCCGCTGCCGTGGTGCGGGTCGTCGCGCGCGGACGGGTGGCCGGGTTCTTCGCCGAGACGCCGTTCGAGGCGCTCGCCCTGCGATCGGCCGTGCTGGCCGAGCCCGCGGACCTGGACGAGGTGGTCGAGGCCGGGACGCTGGCGGCCCGCTCGGCGCGTGCAGCGGCGGAGCTGGAGCTCCCTCCTCCCGTCCCGGCGCTGCGATGGACCGCCGGCCTGCCGCCGAGCGCGGGGTGGGAGGAGGTGGCCCGGCTGTCGGCGGGCGAGGTCTCGGACCGGGTGGCCGAAGGCGTGTCGGAGTTCCGGGCCCGGGCGGCTGCCGGGACCGGGGCCCCGCCGCCGCGGGCCGCCCTCGAGTCGCTGGCCGCTGACGTGTGGGCCCGCGAGCTCGCCGGTGGGATGCCCGTCCGGCTCGCGCATGCCGCGGACTCGTACGGCTTCCTCGGTGATCCCCCATCCGGGGACGTGGTGCTCCGGGCCGCGGGCGCGTGGCAGCGCCTCGACGCTCCGTACGGTTCGGTGCTCGGGCGGTCGGCCGACGTGCTCAGCCTTTTCGTTGGCTGACCAGCCCGCACCGACCCCGTCCTTCCCGGTTGCGGGTTCGGGGGGCGCCGCCCGCGGCGGCGCCCCCCGAACGTGGTCGCTAGCCGGTCGGCACGAGGACGACCTCGTCCGACCCCGTGAGCGGCGGCAGGCCGTCGCCTGGGTCGTCGGTGTACTCGGCGACGAAGACGCCGCTGAGGTTCGCACCGGGGTCATGGCCGCCGGACGAGGTCTGGATCGTGCCGCTGCAGCCGAACGCCGTCGTCAGCGGGTGGCCGTGCGTGTCGTGACCCAGGATGTAGGTCACCTGCACGCGGGAGCAGTCGACCGGCTGGTCGTCCGTCACCTGGACCTGGAAGGGAACCGCATCGCCGAAGGCGAACGCGTCGCCGTCCTGCGGAGTGATGAACTCGACGACCGGTGGTGTGTTGCCGACGATGATCGTCACGTAGTCGGTCCCGGAGCGCCCACCCTGGTCGGTCACCTTGAGCGTCGCGTTGAACACGCCGTTCTCGGTGAACGTGTAGGTCGGGTTGGCCTCGCGCGAGTCGACCTTGCCGTCGGCGTTGAAGTCCCATTCGTAGCGGAGCTTCTGGTTCTCGGGGTCGCTCACCTCGCTCGTGAAGCTGACCGGGAGAGGGACGAGCCCATTCGTCGTGTCGGCCTCGATGCTCACCGTCGGAGCGAAGTTGCCGGTCTGCCCTCGAGTGGCACCCAGGTAGTCGATCCGGACGAGCTCAGCGCCGGGCTGGTTCTGGCCGAAGAACCCGTTGCCGTAGTTCAGCACGTACAACGAGCCGTCCGGACCGAACTCGAGGTCCATCGGGTTCTGGAGGTCGAACGACGCCAGCACATCGTTGATCTCGACCACCTCGGTCCGGCTCGTATCGAGCCGGAACTCCTTGATGTAGTCGCGCGTCCACTCATAGAAGAGCGGGACGTTGTCGTAGTACTCCGGCCACGCAGTCGGGTTGCGGCCGTGCGTCGCACTGCGGTCGAACTGGTACGCCGGGCCGGCCATCGGGCCGATGCCGCCGGTCTCCAGCTCCGGGAACTGCGCGGACAGCCCCTAGCTGTACCAGACCTGCGGCTGCGTGACCGCCGGCAGCTGGGTCAGGCCGGTGTTGTTCGGCGACTCGTTCACCGGGTTGTCACAGTCGAACGGCTCACCCGACACGCCCGTGGCGAAGTCGTAGTCGATGTACGGCAGCTCGGCTGTCGCGCAGTACGGCCAGCCGTAGTAGCCGGGCTCGGTGGCGATGAACCACTTGCCCTGACCGGCCGGCCCGCGCAGCGGATCCGCGTTCTGGGCGTCCGGGGAGTAGTCGGCCACGTAGAGCTCGCCCTCTTCGAGGTTGTACTCGATCCGGAACGGG
>JBQGDK010000311.1:0-3405 GCA_052039025.1 Actinomycetota bacterium | reverse complement strand
AGGCGGGCCTCGACCTCCGCGTCGTCGGCAGCGTCCTCCAAGGTCTCGAACTGAGCGTCCAGGGATGACGCCGCGAGCTCGGCCTGGCCCGTGACCCTGGCCTCCTCGCGCCGCACCTTCTCCTCGAACCGCGAGATCTCGCTGGTCGGGTCCATCACGTCGACGCTGCCCAGCGCGTCATGCACCTGGGCCTGAGCCCGGGCCATCTTCGCCCTCGACACGAGCTCGTCACGCTTGGTCCGTAGCTCATCGAGCTTCGCGTTCATGGTCTGGAGCCCGTCTTTCAGCTTCGCCACGATCTCGCTCTGCTGGGTGATGGTGGGCTGGAGCGACTTCGACTGCTCCTCGAAGTCGATCTGCTTCTTCAACGCGATCCGCGCGAGGTTCTCGAACTTGTCGGCATCGGCGGCGTTCCCTTCGGCTCGAACCTCGTCGGCCTTCCGTGCTGCCGCGGCCGCCTTCCTTCCCCACTCCTCGGCGGCCTCCCGTGCCTCGCGTTCGTCTTCCTCCATCATCCGCAGGTTGCCGATGCTGGTGGCCACGGCGTCCTGCGCCTCAGCGATGTTGTTCGTGTAGTCCCGGATGAGCTGGTCGAGCATCTTCTCCGGATCCTCGGCCGCGTCGAGCAGCGCGTGGATGTTCGCCTTGGTGAGCTGGGCGATGCGCCCCAAGATGGACTGCTGGGTCATCACTACCTCCCTTCGCGGGCCTGCCGGTCCGCACGTGGTCTCACGTCCGCCACTAGAATCGTCCTCCGCCGCCCCGACGCCCGCCCATCCCACGGCCGCCGAAGCCGAACCGACCGCCCCCGCCCCGCCTGCCGCCCCCGCCGGGTAAGGGTAATCCGCCGCCCCCGCGGCCGTGACGACCGCCCCCGAGCACGGTCCCGATCAGGATCCCTCCGAGCATCGCACCCCAGTCGGTGCCCCCGTGGTGAACCGCGGGTTCGCGATGCCGGTACCGGGAGACGTCCTCGTCCGCGAGTCGCTGGGCCTGCCGAGCGAGTGACTCCGCGGCCTTGGCCTCCTGGAGCGCCGTCACCGGCTCGGTATCTCCCAGCGAGGTCGCTCGCTCCAGGTGTCGCTCGGCCTCCGACAGCCGCGTCCGGGCCTCGGCACGGACGGCCCCTCGACGGGTCGTGATGAAATCCCGGGCCGCGTCGACCTGTGCCCGGGCAGCCGGCAGGGCCTGCTGCAGCGAGGTCCGGGCCTTCTCCTCACGCTGCCGAGCGTCCCTGACCCCCTCGAGGGCTCTATCGAGGGCCTCGTCCGCCTCCTCCAGCCGGCGAAGGGCTCCGAGGGGGTCGCGACCACCTTGGGGCGACGCGGCGCTCCTCGCTTCTTCCAGGGCGGCCTCCGCGGCCGCGATCTCCTCGTCCAGCCCTTCGCCGGCTCCCGATCGGGTCGCTTCGGCGAGGCTCCGCTCGGTATCGACGATGGCAGCCTCGATCCTTCGCCCGGACTCGGCCAGGTCGTCCTTCAGGCGATCGATCGCGTCCAGCAGACGCGCCGCCTGCCCGGTCGCCTCCTCCGCCGCCCGGGCGGGGACCACGGCGCGTCCCGGGGTCCCGGCCCCGAGGTGACGCTGTCCCGCGGCCACCTGCTCTCGGGCGAGCTCCAGCCGGTTCGTCGCCTGGTCCACGTTGTCGGCGACCGCCGCCATGGCCTGTGGAGCATACGTCCCGCCGAGATCCCGCACGGTCGCTGCCGCCGAGGGGATCCGTCGGGCGAGGGGATCGAGGCTCCGCTCCAACCGCGCCAGGACCTGGGGGACGTTCTTCTGGAGATCCCGTAGCTCGTCGAACTTCTCCGCCTCGGCGTCGAGGCGATCGCTGGCCGCGTCGGTCCTCCGGCACATCTCGATGAGCATCGACCGTCGCGTCGCCTCGTCCTCCGGCTCGGCGTCATCGAGCTGCTGCTGCAACCGGAACGCCACCGCCATGTCCTCGTGCGCGGCCTCGAGCGCGGCCGAGAACGGTGCCGTCTGCTCCTCACCGAACTCGGCGATCGCGAACCCCAGCTCCTGCTCGCTGGTCTTGATGGCGTCGTCGGTCTCCACGAGCTGCGCGGCGGCCCGGCGCCGCAGGTCCGCCGTGGAGAGCCGCTCGTACGGGTCCTGCGAGGCGGGTGCCGGCCCCGCCGGGCGCGTTCGTGCCCGTCGGACCAGGACGAAGCCGATCACCCCGACGAGAAGGACGCCGAGCAGCACCAACGGAACCCATGCCAGCCCGGCGCCGCCCGGACTCGGCTGCCCCGGCTGGATCTCCGGGCCCGTGACGGGCTGCCCGCTCAGCGACCGGCCGATGCCTTGCGCCGCTCCGATCGCGGCCCCGGCCCAGTCGTTGTTCGATAGTGCGGGCTCGATGGCGACGGTGGCCACCTCGGCGAGCTCCACGTCCGAGAGTGGGAACTGCTGGTCGACCGAGTACGCGTAGGCACGATCATCGGTGGCCACTGCGAGCAACACGTCGTTCAGGCCCAGGCTGCTGATGGTCGCGGTCCGATCGGCCCAGTCCTGGGCATTGAGCCCCGAGAACGAGTCGACGTAGGCCACCCAGAGCTGGATGCCGTCACTCTCTTGGAGACGTTCCATGGCATCGAGGACCTCGGCCTCCCGACCGTCCAACGCTCCGACCCGGTCCTCGATCTGCTGGGCGAGGCGGAACGGCTCTTCAGCCGCCGCCGGTCCTGCCGCCACGACCAGCGCGGCGATCGCCACGGCGGTGAGTGCCCCACGGCGCCACGCCCCGATCTCGCTCAACATCCCGCCATCCTTCTCACGCTCACTGCGTGCCCTCCGGGCACGCCTCCTCCACGACGATAGACGAGTCGGGCGAGAGTGGGGTGGCCGATCGGCCCCTCCCGGCCGGCATCTGGGACCGAGGGGATTCTCCTCGACGAGGAGGCTCATCTCCGCTCCGGTAGGATGCCGCGTCGTGGAGTGGCGGATCGAGGTCGTGTTCGTGCCGGTGTCCGACATCGACCGTGCGAAGACCTTCTACCGGGACCGGGTCGGGTTCGTCGAGGACTTCGACACTCGGTTCAGGGATGCCGTCCGGATGGTCCAGCTGACACCGCCGGGCTCGGGGTGCTCGATCGCGTTGATCACCGGCCTCGCGCCCGGCCCCGGCCAGGAGCACATGAGGCCGGGGTCGCTTCACGGCGTGCAGGTCGTGGTCCCCCATATCGCCGCGGCGCGGGCCAGGCTGATCGAGAACGGCGTCGAGGTCAGCGAGATCGTGGAGGTCGTTCACGAGGACGGCAGGTCGGCGTACCGGCCGGTGAGCGGGGAGGCCCGTGGCTGGAACGCCTACGCGTTCTTCAACGATCCCGACGGCAACGGCTGGATCCTCCAGGCGAGCGCGCCGGGGGAGGGGTAGGACCCCCGGCCGGGACCGCGCCGCCG
>JBQGDK010000310.1:0-10159 GCA_052039025.1 Actinomycetota bacterium | reverse complement strand
ACCTGGCTGTTCCGGATCACCCGCAACTGCGCCGTCGACGCCATCCGGCGGCGCGAGCGGCAGCGGCGGCGGGAGCAGGCGGCAACGACGGAGCCGGAGCCGGCGCGGGACCCGAGCCTGCGGGCGGCGATCGACCAGGCGATCGAGCGGCTCCCGGCGGACCTCCGAGAGTCCTTCGTGCTGATCGAGGTCATCGGCCTGTCCTACCGTGAGGCCGGTGTGGTGCTGGGGGTGCTGACCGGGACGCTGAAGAGCCGGATGCACCGGGCTCGGCGGCTGCTGGTCGAAGCACTGGAGGAGGCGGACGCCGATGAGGTGTGAGCTCGCCGAGCGGGAGCTCTCGGCCCGCATGGACGGTGCCGGGGAGGAACCGCTCGACGACGCGTTGACGTCCCACCTGGGGACGTGCCCCCGCTGCCGAGCGTTCCGCGACGCGTCGGCCCGGATCCGCGAGGCGACCCGGGTGGGCCCCGCCGACCCCGTGCCGGACCTGGTGCCAGCGATCATGGCCGAGGTCGGGCGCGTCGGGCGGGCCGAGCGTCCCGGGGGTCCGGCGGGCGCGGCGCTGGCCTTCGCCGCCGGGGTCATCGCGGCCATGGTCGTCGCCGGTGGGCTCCCCGGCATCCGGCAGGCGCCCACCTCGGCTCTGGCCACCGAGATCCCGAGGGGGATCGCCACGACTTCCGCGGAGGTGACCTCGTACCGGGCCACGTTCCGGATCGTCGAGCTCGGGTTCCACACCTCGGTCCCGCGCCGCGACTTCATCGCGGAGGTCGCGTTCCGGGCCCCGGAGCGGTTCCGGGCCCGCATCACGGATCGGACGGATTACCCGAGCGCGGCCTGGCCGAGGAACGATGTTGTCCTGGCCGTGGCGGGGGATCGCTTGCTGCTCGATGCGCCTCGAGGATGCCCGCGCGCGGCACTGCCCACCTGCGCCCCGGGCGGGCGCGACGTCCGGACGGTGAGGGGCCGGCCGCCGTTCGACGGGCAGGCGGCGTTGCCCACCGACATCGTGCTGCCGGTCCGCTCGCTCGGAGGCAGCGAGCGGGTCCGGGTCCGCGGCGAGACCGAGGTGCTGGGACGCCGCGGGATCGTCGTCGAGCTCGCCTACCGTGATGCCTCCCCCCTGTTCGCCTACCTCCAGGCCGGCGGGATGTGGCGACCGTTCCTTCCCCACGACCGCGTCCTCGTGACGCTCGAGGCCGGCACGTGGTTCCCCCTGGCGTACGAGGTCCGGGCCGCGAGCGGCCGGGCCGTGTTCCGAGCCGAGGCCCGCCGGTTGGGGCCGGGACCCGGGCCGGAGTGGGTCCCGTTCACGGGGGCGGGCCGGGCCCGGGACCTCGGGTTCGAGGAGGCGCCGTTCGGCTCGGTCGCCGCCGGGATGCCGACGCCGAGCCGGACGGGAGGCCTTGGCCCCCACCGGGCCGGTCGGATCGGCGATGAGACCGTGCTGTCCTACGCCGACGGGCTCTCGTGGCTCGTGGTTCGGGTTCCGAGCGGGGGCGCCGCGCCGGTTCCCGACCCGGCCGCCGAGCGCGTCCCGCTCTCCGACGGCGGCGTCGGGTACTACGAGCCGGCGACGGCGGCGGCCGGCCGTCGGGCGTTCGTCGGCGGCGACGGCGACACCGTGATCCTGGAGTCGAACCTGCCCCGCGAGGAGCTCCTCGAGGCGGCGGCGTCGCTCCCGGGCCGGGGCTCGCCGATCCCGGCCGCCGAGCGCGGCCGGGTCTCGCTCGAAGAGGCCGTGGCCGCCGCGCCGTACGCGCTGGTCCCGTCGGAGCTTCCTCCCGAGTACCGACTCACCGCGGCCACGGTCGACGGCTCGGGCGTGACGCTCCACTTCCGCCGCCCCGGCGCCGAGCTCGACGACGGCGGGCTGCAGCTCTACCAGGCCGCCCAGGTGGCTCTGCCTCCGCCCCTCGAGGCGCGGGTCGTGGCGGTCCGGGTCCGCGGCGTCGACGGTCGGTACTCGCCGACACGGGGCGCGCTCGAGTGGGTCGAGGACGGCGTGTACCGCTCGCTCGGTGGCGGCGCGCTCGACCTCCCCGGCCTGCTGCGGGTAGCCGGGTCGCTGGAGCCGAGGTGAGGCGCGTCGCCGCGTTCGTCGCGGCGTTCGCGGCCGGCGCGGTCGCGGGAGCCGCCTTGCTCGTGGCGCTCCCCGTGCCCGGGGTCCCCGACGCCCCACGAGGATCCTCCCCCCGACTGGACGCCACGGTCGGTGAGGCGGCGGTGTCCACGCTGCTCGCGTGGACGCCGGGGCGGCTTCCCGACGGGTACGCCGAGGCCGTGGGTCGACTCCGGTCCGTCCGGGCCGTCGCCGTGGTCCGGAGCGGCGTGGCGTGGATGTCGCGGTGGCGCACCGGCACGGGGACCGTCGGTCGGCCGCCGGCCGGCTACGGGATCCCCGTGGAGGTGGCGTCGATCCACCCGAGGAGGTACGCCAGGTTCGTCCCGCCCGTGGAGCGGCAGTCCGTCATCGGTCTCGATGCGGTCATCCTGGGGAAGACCTTTGCGGACCTTCACGACCTGCAACCCGGAGCGGTCGTGGCGGTCGACGGCCTGCACCTCGTCGTTGAGGCGGTCCTCGACGATGAGCTGATCGGGGCCCACGAGCTGGTGGTTCCGCCATGGGTCGGTCGGGACCTCGGCATCGATCGAGCCCGATACCTGCTGGTGGCGCCGAAGGACGGCGCCGCGGCCCGGTCGGAGCGGGCGCTGCGCCGGCTCGTCCCTCCCGGGGTTCGGGTGCGGGTCCGCGCCCCGGGCGAGACCCCGGTGTTCCGGCACGGCGATGCCGTGCTGGCCCAGATCCGGGTCAAGGAGATCTTCGGCGAGTTCGCCGCCGCGCCGCGTCCGGATGGCACGCTGTCGGTCGATCCCGCGTGGGTCCGCGCGAACATCCAGACCGCCCGCGTGCCGGCGCTCGGCGAGATCCGCTGCCACCGCTCGGTGATCCCGCAGATCCGGGCGGCGCTGGAGGACCTGGTGGCCAGGAACCTGGGCCACCTGGTGGATCCGGCCGACTACGGGGGCTGCTACTACCCCCGGTTCATCGGCCGGGACCCGGGGACGGGCCTCTCCCACCATTCCTGGGGAATCGCCATCGACGTGAACGTGTCCCAGGGGCTGCCCGGCCGTCAGCCCTCCATCGACCGGCGCGTGGTGGACGCGTTCGAGGGGGAGGGCTTCAAGTGGGGCGGCGAGTTCCTGATCCCGGACGGTACGCACTTCGAGTTCGTCCGGTTCCCGTGATCGCTCCGGGGGGAGGAATCGAACCTCCATCTCCGGCTCCAAAGGCCGTCGTGCTTCCGTTGCACCACCCCGGACCGACTCGATTCTCCCACGCCGTTAGAACGCGACCGGCGTGATCGTCGCCGTGGCCGTGCCGCCGGTGGCCAGGGCCACGCCCTCGGCCTGGAGCCCGTCCCTGACGAGCCCCGCCACGGTCGGCCCGCTCCCCACCATCACGGTGCCGAACGCCCCAGCCTCCCTCAGCCGGTCCCGCGCCGCGGCGACCTCGGGATGGCGGACCGCCACCGCGGCGCCGAGATCGTTCACCAGAAGCGAGCCGGCCCGCGGCAGGTCCCCGGCCCGGATCGCCTCGAGGAGCGCCTCGGGATCGGGGCCGGTGGAACCCCCGTCCTCGTCCCACCACCGGTAGACGTCGGCGGATCGAACCCCGAACGACTGCGTGACCAGCACCCACCAGGTCTTGGGCAGGCTGGCGGGCTCGACGAGCTCGCCGCGCCCCGCCACGAGGCACGGCCGGATCTCCACGAGCGCGGGGATGTCCGAGCCGATCGTGGCCGCCACCTCCCGGAGACGAGCAGACCCTCCCGCCACACGCCACAGCCTGGCCAGGGCCCGAAGCGCGGCGGCGGCGTCGGCGCTCCCCCCGCCGAGCCCGGCGGCGACGGGGATCTGCTTCGACAGCAGCAGCTCGACCCGGGGATCCCGGCCCTCGGCTCCCGCCAGCGCCCGGGCGGCCATGATGACCAGGTTGTCCTCGCCGCGGGCCACCGCTGGGGCGTGCTCCCCGATCACGGTCAGCCCCAGACGATCGCCCCGGCGGGCCTGGACGCCGTCCGCGAGCGTCAACGGGAGGAGCAGGGACCGGATCTCGTGGAAGCCGTCCTGGCGTGGGCCCAGGACCTGCAGGAACAGGTTCAGCTTCGCGGGAGCGGGCTCGGAGACGGCCACGGTCTCAGGCATCAAGCACCTCGGCCAGCCGGGCGAATTCCTCGAGGCCCAGCGTCTCTGCCCGGGCCCGCGGGTCGAGGCGTGCCGATGCCAGGGCCGCTCGAGCCTGGCCCCGATCGAGCCCCCGGCGGACCAGGGCCGTGGTCATGGTCTTCCGGCGCTCCCGGAACCCGTCCTCGATCAGGCCGAAGAGCCGGGCCCGGTCGGTCGCCACCGCCGGGGGATGCCGGTCGAGGCGCAGGAGCACCGACTCGACGGCGGGCTCGGGCCAGAACACGGTGGATGGGACCCGGCGGAGCACCCGCACCCCGGCTCGGTAGGCCACCTTGAGGCTGATCGCCCCGAACGCCGGCTCCCCCGGGCCGGCCGCCAGCCGCTCGCCGACCTCCCGCTGGATCATCACCGTGAGGGGATCGACCCGGGGGGCCGATTCCAGCAGGTCGAGCAGGATCGGCACGGCCGCGTGGTAGGGGAGGTTCGAGGCCATCCCCCAGGGACCCCCTCCCAGCAGGGCCGGCCAGTCGGCCTCCGTGGCATCGGCCACGACCACCCGGACCGGGAACCCCGCCACGACCTCCCTGAGGGCGGCGGCGATCCGCGTGTCGGTCTCGACCGCCACCACGTGGGCCCCGGCCCCGGCGAGGGCCACGGTCAGCGAGCCGAGGCCCGCCCCCACCTCGAGGAACCGCCGGCCGGGCCCGGCCCCGGCCTCCCGGGCGATGGCCCGAGCCAGGTTCGGGTCGGCCAGGAAATGCTGACCCAGCGACTTCCTCGGCCGGATCCCACGGCGACGAGCGAGGTCGATGATGGCGCGCTTGGTGAGGCCGCTACCAGGCGATCCGGACGTTGATGGTCCCAACGCCGAGCGACGCGAGCTGCCCGAACGCGTCGTCCGAGAGATCGATGATCCGTCCGCCGATATAGGGACCACGGTCGTTGATTACCACAACGACCGATCGGCCATTGGCGATGTTCGTGACCTTCACCTCGGTCCCGAACGGGAGGGTCTTGTGCGCCGCGACCATGCCCGACCGGTGGTACCAGGACGCCACCCCGGTCTCGGTGTGGGGTGGACGCGTGCCCTCGACGATGATCCGAGACACCGGCCCCCGAACGGTCTCCGTCCGAAGCAGCGTCCGCGCCACCTCCCGGCCGTTCTCCAGGGTGACCTCGTACACCCGCCTCAGGAGCCCCGACACGCCGGCCCGCTCCACCCGGCGGATCCCCAGCATCAGCTCACTCGACTTGCGGACCTCGGTCCCGTAAGGGACCGGCTGCTCGGCGACCACCTCCCGGTGCCTGACCCTGACCACCGTGACCTGGAGGCCCTGTCGGAGGACGGTCCTCGGCTTCGGCTCCACCCGGTCATCCCCCCGGAGCAGGATCCCCAGGCTGTCGAGCAGCTTCCCGACGTCGTCGGCGTTCGTCACCACGTCCCGGGTCCGTCCGTCCGCGGTGAGTGTCACGTTCACCGCCGGGTCGTACACGATGACGTCTCCGTCCTCGACCGCGGCCCCACGTGAGGGTTGGAGGCTTCCGTGGCGGGAGATCCGCACGTTGACCTGCTTGAGGACGTCCTGGACCGTGGTGTCGCCGGTCACGTGGACGGTCCGCTCCACGTCGTCCACGAGGACCGTGATCTCCTTCGCCAGCAGGACCCGGACCTCCATCCCGTCACTCAGCGAGGTCTCCGGACCTGGGGTCACGACGTCATGGCGGTCGATGGCGATGCCCTCCTCCTCCAGGAGCCCCTCGACGCTCGAGGAGAAGGTGCCCACCGTCCGGGCGGCTCCGTCGACGACCAGCCTGATCTCTTTGGAGAGGCGGAAGAAGCCGACGCCAGCGACCACGACGAGGAGGACGAACACCCCCAGGGGGCCGGGGACTGGCTTCCGGCGAACCCTGCTCGCTCGTCCCGGTGCTGGCGGGGAGGAAGGACGGGCGACCCGCCTGGCGACTCGATGTCGTCCGGGCAATTCGCCGGGAACCCTAGCAACCCTCAACCTGTGGTGCAAGCAGGGGGGCGAACGCGCGTTCGCCCGGCTATACGGGCAGGCCGAAGGCCGTCCGGGCGTTGGCCCCGGTTCGCTCGGCCACCCCCCCGGGCTCCTCGCCGCGGGCCGCGGCCACGGCGGCCACGACCTCGCCGAGGTTCTGGGGGGCGTTCGGTCGTCCGCGGAGCCGCTGGGGGGTCAGGAACGGGCTGTCGGTCTCCACCAGGACGAGGTCATCGGGCACGGCGGCGGCGGCCTCTCGCAGGGCCGCGTTCCTCGGATAGGTCACGTTGCCGGCGAACGAGCAGTGGTAGCCGCGAGCCGCGGCCTCCCGGGCCGCGGCGGCGTCCCCGGAGAAGCAGTGGAGGACGACGCGCTCCGCGGCCTCCTCCTCGAGGATCCGGAGGGCGTCGGCCCAGGCATCCCGGATGTGGACCACCAGGGGCTTGCCGGTCTCCCGGGCGAGGACGCAGTGGGCCCGGAACGCCCGCTCCTGGTCCTCGTGCGGGGACAGCATCCGGTAGTGGTCCAAGCCGGTCTCGCCCACCGCCACCACGCGAGCGTCCTGAGCCAGCTCCTCGATCATCGCCCCGGCGGCGGCGTCGAGAGCCGTGGCGTCGTGAGGGTGGATGCCCGCCGTGGCGAAGACCCCCGGCAGCGCGTCGGCGAGCTCCCTGGACCGGCGGCTCGTGGCGGGGTCGATGCCCACGCAGATCAGCCCGGCCAGGCCGACCGCTCGGGCCTGCTCCACGGCGGCCGCCGGGTCGTCCCCCATCAGGAACAGGTGGCAGTGGGAGTCGAACAGCGGACCCTCGACCACGGGTCGAGACTCTACCCCTCCAGCCGGGGGAACAGGCCCTCCCCTCGCCGCACCGCGGTGCCCGGCCGGATCAGCCCCCAGCCCGCCGCGTCGGGCAGGCGCTGATCCTGGAGCGGCTCGTCGATGCCCAGCTGACCCCACAACCGGGCCGAGGCCCGCGGCATCGACGGCGAGAGCATCACCGCGACGATCCGGAGGGCCTCGGCAGAGGCGTACAGGCACGCCTCGAGCTCAGCGCGCCGGGCTTCGTCCTTGGCCAGGGCCCACGGGGCCACCTCGACCAGGTACCGGTTCACCTCGGCCACGAACCCCCACACGGCCGCGAGCCCGCCGGTCAGGTCCATGGCCAGGACCCGCTCGTCGAGCCCCGCCGCGGCGGCCGAGGCGGCCTCGGCCAGCCGGGCCTCCGGCCCGGCCGTGGCCGGCGGCGCCGGGACCAGCCCGCCCAGGTACTGGTCGATCATCGCCAGCACCCGGGAGGCCAGGTTGCCGAGGTCGTTGGCGAGGTCCGCGTTGTACCGGGCCACCATCGACTCCCACGAGAACGAGCCGTCCTGCCCGAACTGGATCTCCCGCAGGAAGTAGTGCCGGTAGGCGTCCACCCCGAAGTGGTCGACGAGCTCGAACGGGTGGATCCCGGTCAGCCGGGTCTTCGACATCTTCTCCCCGCCGACCAGGAGGAACCCGTGAGCCCACACCTGCCGGGGGGGCTCGACGCCGGCGGCCATGAGCATGGCCGGCCAGTAGATCGCGTGGAACCGCAGGATGTCCTTGGCGAGGAACTGGTCGTCGGCCGGCCACATCCGCTCGAACCGGCCGGGATCGTCGGCGTAGCCGGCCGCCGTGATGTAGTTCGTCAGCGCGTCGAACCACACGTAGCAGACGTGCTTCGGGTCCCACGGGAGCGGGACGCCCCAGGCGAACGAGGTCCGGGAGATCGAGAAGTCCCGGAGGCCTCCCTTGATCAACGAGAGGACCTCGTTGCGACGGGCCTCCGGCTCGACGGCTTCCGGGTGGGCCTCGTAGTGCTCGAGGAGCCGATCCTGGTACGCCGACAGCCGAAAGAAGTAGTTCTCCTCGGACATGGCCTCCACGGGCGTGCCGTGGATCGGGCACATCCCGCCCACCAGCTCGTCCTCCGTGTAGTACGCCTCACACGACACGCAGTACAGCCCCTCGTATGTTCCAAGGTAGATGTCCTCACGGCCGTTGTCGTGGACCGCCTGGAGGAGCTTGGCCACGGCGACCTCGTGCCGGGGCTCGGTGGTCCGGATGTAGTCGTCGAAGGCGACGTCGAGCCGATCCCATACCTCTCGCCACCGGGGCTCCATCTGGTCGACGAAGGCCTGCGGCTCCAGGCCCTGATCCCGAGCAGCCTGAGGAACCTTCTTCCCGTGCTCGTCGGTGCCGGTGAGGAAGAACACCTCCTCCCCCCGGAGCCGGTGGTAGCGGGCCACGAAGTCGGTGGCCACGGTGGTGTAGGCGTGCCCGATGTGCGGCACGTCGTTCGGGTAATAGATCGGGGTCGTGACGTAGAAGACTTCCTTGGGCATCGGCGCCCGCGATTCTCCCACAGGGCGCTAGGCCCGTCGGCGGAGAGAGGCCTCGTACAGGGCTCGCTTCGACACGCCGGCCTCCTCGGCCACTCGGGCCGCGGCCTCCTTCCGAGACCAGCCTCCGGCCGTGAGCGCCTGGACGCGCTCGCCGAGGGCATCGAGATCGACCTCCGTCCTCTCCGCCGCACCCTCGATCACCACCACCACCTCGCCGAGGACCTCGTCGGCCAGGCGGGAGGTCAGTTCGGACAGGTGGCCCCGGAGAACCTCCTGGTGGACCTTGGTGAGCTCCCGGACCACGACGGCTCGGCGGTCGCCGAGGGCCGCCAGGGCGTCGGCGAGGAGCGCGCGCAGCCGACGGGGCGACTCGAACAGGACCACGGTCCGAGGGTCGTCGGCCAGGGAGGCCAGCCGGGCCCGGCGCTCCCCGGCCTTCCGCGGGGGGAAGCCCTCGAAGGTGAACCGGGCAGCCGGCAGCCCCGAGATCACCAGCGCCGCGATGGCCGCTGAGGGCCCCGGCACCACGTCAACCGGGATGTCCTGGGCGACGCAGGCCACCACGAGCCGGTAGCCGGGGTCCGACAGGCCCGG
Organism: Actinomycetota bacterium; assembly: GCA_052039025.1. Lineage (GTDB taxonomy): Bacteria > Actinomycetota > UBA4738 > UBA4738 > CALAEC01 > CALAEC01. The sequence goes on along the minus strand of JBQGDK010000310.1, from coordinate 998 downwards.
CATGCCGGCATCCGAGACCACCGCCACGTCCCGCCCGGCCCGCAGCTGTTCCAGGAGGAACGGCACCTGACGACGCTCGTTGCCCTCGTTGAACGCCACGAGTCGGCCGCCCCGGACGCCGAGGTGCGACAGTAGTTTCCGGGTCCGCCGGGGGTCCTCGCAGGCGATCACCTCCACCGCGTCGAGGGATCGGGCGGCGCGCTCGGACACGTCGCCGAGGTTCCCGATCGGCGTGCCCACGAGCCACAGCGTCCCCGGCATCGGGCCCATTATCGCGACGGGGCGGCTCAGCCCGCGGCCGGTGCCAGGAAGGCCGGAAGGGTCGCGGCCAGGACCAAGGCGAGGAACCGATCCTCCTCCGGCTCGGCGCCGGAGAGGAGCGACCGGATCGCGGCCTCCGCCGCGGGCGACTCGGTGATCCCCACGTGCGTCGTGCCGATGTCGAGGGTGGCCGCGCCGGGGATCTCGCGCCCCTCGGGGGCCACGACCGTGTCGGACGCCGCGAACAGCAGGGCGCCGGCGGTCCCCGGAGGAAGCGGCTCGCCGAACACGTCCTCGAGTCCGTTCGCCCTGGCCAGGATCTCCCGGGCCAGGGGGGCGTCCGGATCGAACGAGCCCAGGCCCATCACCCGCGACACCCACGAGACCGCCCGGAGCGCATCGGCCCCGATCCGCCCGGGCCCCGGTGCTCCCGGCGGCGGGTACCCCACCGGCGAGTGGGGGAACCCGGCCATGGCCACGAGCAGGACGACGCCCTCCGACCGATCCCGGGCGGCGGCGCGCCACGCGATCACCGCGCCCTGTGAATGGGTGACGACCACGACGGGCGCGCCCCCCGTCTCCGCACGGATCGCCACGAGCGAGCGGTCGAACGCGTCCACGAGCTGGCCGAGCCCCTCCTGGGTGGCGGTGGCCGCGTACGGCCGGTGGAGCCGGATCGGGCACGCCGCCTCCCCCTGGGGGGCCTCACCTTCCGGGCCACGGTACGAGTAGTAGAA
>JBQGDK010000309.1:0-3700 GCA_052039025.1 Actinomycetota bacterium | reverse complement strand
GGATGTGAACCATCCGTGCCCTCCCGGTCTGTCGCTCGCGTGAGGTTTCGGCGCCTCAGGGGGCGGCCTTGAGCGCATCCCGCACGGTCCGAGCGATCCCCTCGTGGTCGAGCCCGTACCTGCGGTACAGGTCCGCCGGCGAGCCGGACTCGCCGAACGTGCGCATGCCGATCCGGTGCAGGGGGGCGGTCGAGCCGTCCCCCGCGGCCAGGACCTCGGCCACGGCGCCGCCCAGGCCTCCGTGGACGCTGTGGTCCTCGATCGTGACCACGGCGCGGTGGCTCGCCGCCGCCGCGCGAACCGCGTCCTCGTCGATCGGGGCGATCGTGTGGACGTTGAGCACGGAGACCGAGATCGTGCCGAGGGCCTCGGCCGCCTTCATCGCCTCGCCGACCGGCGCCCCGGTGGCGATCAGCGCCACGTCGGTCCCCTCCCGCAGCGTCACCGCACGGCCGAGCTCGAACCGGTAGCCCTTCCCGTTCACGTCCTCGACGCCCTGCCGGGTCAGGCGCAGGAACGCCGGCCCCTCGTGGTCGACCAGGTACTCGACGGCCCGCTCGGTCTCCACCGCGTCGGCCGGGTTGATCACGGCCACGTTCGGCAGCGCACGCATCATCGCGATGTCCTCGAGCGACATCTGCGAGTAGCCATCCTCGCCGACCCCGATGCCGCTGTGGGTCCCGACGATCCGGACGTTCGCCTCCTGGTACGCCACCGAGAGCCGCACTGTCTCGAACCGCCCGGTGACGAAGCACGAGAACGAGCACGCCCACGGCACCTTGCCCTCCAGCGCCAGACCCGAGGCGATCCCGACCATGTTCGACTCGGCGATCCCGCACTCGAGGAAGCGGTCCGGGTACCGCTCTGCGAACGCCTCGGTGCGGGTGGAGTCCCGCAGGTCACCGGTGAGCACGACCACGCGGGGGTCCTGGCCGACCCGCGCGATCGTCTCCCCGAAGGCGTCCCTGGTGGCCGCGCCCATCAGCCGGGACGCTCCCCCCGCAGCTCGGCCAGCGCCTGCTTCGCCTTCTCTCCGTCCGGCGCCTTGCCGTGCCAGGCCGGGTCGAGCTCCATCCACGACACGCCCTTGCCCTTCACCGTCCGGGAGACGATCAGGCTCGGCCGGCCGCTCACGAGGGCGGCCTCGTCGAGCGCGTCGAGGATCTGATCCATGTCGTGACCGTCGATCTCGCGGACGTGCCAGTTGAAGGCCCGCCACTTCGCCACGACCGGCTCGATGTCGAGGCGCTCGGCCACCTTCCCCGTCTGCTGGACCTGGTTCGCGTCGAGGATCGCGCAGAGGTTGTCCAGGCCGCGGCGCCCGGCGAACATCGCCGCCTCCCAGATCTGTCCGGCCTGGACCTCGCCGTCGCCCATCATGCAGAACACCCGCCACGGAGCGCCGTCGAGCGACCCGGCAACGGCCATGCCCACCGCGATCGACAGCCCCTGGCCGAGCGACCCCGTGGAGGCCTCGATCCCTGGGAGCCGGGTCCGGTCCGGGTGTCCCTGGAGGGGCGAGCCGAGATCGCGCAGCGTCGCGAGCTCCTCCCGGGGGAAGAACCCCCGCATCGCCATGGCCGCGTACACGATCGGGATGCAGTGACCCTTCGACAGGACGAACCGATCCCTGTCGGGCCAGGCCGGCTCCTCGGGCCGCAGCCGGAGCGTGTGGAAGTAGAGCGCGGCGATCATGTCGGCGGCCGACAGCGTGCCGCCGGGGTGGCCCGACCCGGCCTCGATGATCGTCTCGAGGTCGAGGATGCGAAGCTCGCGGGCGATCCCGGTGAGGCGCTCGATCAGGGCGTCGCGGTCGGTGTCGACGGCCACGAGCCGTAGCCTACCCTAGCCCCCGTCGGCCGAACCGCCGCTCTCGGCCGACGCCCGATGCCGGAGCGCCGCCTCGATCAGCCGCCGCAGATCGCCGTCGAGGACCCGGTCCACGTCTCCGATCTCCACGCCGGTCCGGTGGTCCTTCACCATCCGATAGGGGTGGAGGACGTACGAGCGGATCTGGGAGCCGAACTCGATGTCCCGCCGCTCTCCCCTGAGGTTCTCGATCCGCTCCTCCCGCTCCCGCCGCGCCAGGTCCATCAGCCGGGCGGTCAGGATCCGCATGGCCACGGCCCGATTCTGGGTCTGGGAGCGCTCGTTCTGGCAGGCCGCGGTGATGCCGGTCGGGACGTGCGTGATCCGCACCGCCGAGTCGGTCACGTTCACGTGCTGGCCGCCGGCGCCGCTCGACCGATACGTCTCGATGCGGAGGTCCTTGGGGTCGATCTCGAGCTCCTGGTCCTCGGGCAGCAGCGGGATCACGTCGAGCGAGGCGAACGAGGTGTGGCGACGGCTCGAGGCGTCGTACGGCGAGATCCGCACCAGCCGGTGCACTCCCCGCTCGGCCGACAGCAGGCCGTAGGCGTTCAGGCCCCGGACGATGAACGTGGCGCTCTTGATCCCGGCCTCCTCGCCGGGGTTCACCTCGTCGAGCTCCACCTCGAACCCCTCTCGCTCCCCCCACCGCAGGTACATGCGGAGCAGCATCTCCGCCCAGTCCTGCGACTCGGTGCCGCCGGCGCCAGCGTGGAGCGAGGCGACCGCTTCGTTCGCGTCGTACTCCCCGCCGAGGAGCGACGCCAGCTCGAGCGAGGCCACGTCGGCCTCAAGCCGCTCCAGCGCGTCGTCCAGCTCCTTCGCGGTCGCGGGATCCGGCGACTCGTCGAGCAGCTCGTCGAGGACCTCGGCCTCCTCGATCCGCTCGGCCAGCCCGTCGTACCGGGTCAGCTCCTCGCGGAGCCCCGCCAGGCGCCGGGTCAGGTCCTGGGCCCGGCGGGGGTCGTCCCACAGGCCGGGCTCGGAGGCCGCGCGCTCGAGCTCGTCGGCCTCGCGGCGGCGGGCGTCGACGTCAAAGGTACTCCTTCGCGCTGGCCACCCGGGACTTCAGCTCCTCGATCCGCGTCCGCCGTTCGGTCATCGGCTACGCCGTGTTGGCGCCGTGGCACTTCTTGTACTTCTTGCCCGAGCCGCACGGGCACGGGGCGTTCCGGGGGATCTTCCCCGAGCTCGCGCCGGCGCCCGGCCCGGCGATGGCCGCCTGGCGGCTCCGACCGGCCGTCACCCGTTGGGGGCGGGGCCGGGCCGGCTCGTCCTGGCGAACCAGCTCGACCCGGTAGATGTACCGGACGAACTCCTCGACGATCGAGCCCTTCATACCCTCGAACATCGAGTGGGCCTCGTTCTGGTACTCGACGAGGGGGTCGCGCTGGCCGTACGCCCGCAGGTGGATGCCCTCCTCGAGGTAGTCCATCTCGTGGAGGTGCTCCCGCCACTTGTTGTCGGTGACCGAGAGCACCACCATCCGCTCGAGCTCCCGCATGACCTCCTCGCCGAGCTCCTGCTCCCGGCGCTCGTACGCGGCGACGGCCTCCTGGAGGACGCGGTCGCGCACCGCGTCGGCGTCCTCGATCCCCTTCAGCTCCTGCACCGTGAGCTCGGTCGGGTACGTGCCCTGGAGCGTGGTGACCAGGCCCTCGAGGTCCCACTCCTCCGGGAAGACCTCCGGGCTGACGTACTGGGCCACGGTCCCCTCGGTCACCTCGGCGATCATGTCGAGGGTCTGGTCCCGGAGGTTCTCGCCCTCGAGGATCCGGCGCCGGTCACCGTAGATGATCTTCCGCTGGGTGTTCATGACCTCGTCGTACTT
>JBQGDK010000308.1:0-2633 GCA_052039025.1 Actinomycetota bacterium | reverse complement strand
TCGCTCGGGGTGGGCGACGCGCTGGTCTCGGGCCTGGGGATCGGGCTGTTCCTCGTCACGATCACCCGCCCCGGCGAGGGTGCCGGGCCCTACCCGCTGGTGGCGGCGAGGATCGCCTCGGTGTCGATGTTCCTGGGGCTGGTGCTCCTCACCCGGGTGCGGTTCCGCCTAGCGCCGGGCACGGGCGTGGTGGTGGCGGTCTCGGGGGTGATCGACGTGATGGCGAACCTCCTGTTCCTGCTGGGGACGTACGGAGGCCTGCTCTCGGTGGTGGCCGCGCTGAGCTCGCTGTACCCGGCGGCCACGATGATGCTGGCCCGCGTCGTGGTGAAGGAGCGGCTCTCGGTCCACCAGGTGGTCGGCCTCGGGCTGGCGCTGGCCGGGGTGGCCTCGATGGCCGCCGGCTGACCGAGGCGGCTCGGGACGCCGCGCCCGCGTTCAGCCCAGCAGGTACAGCCGGTTGAGGGGCACCTCCCGGGCCGGTTCGGCCGCGATCGGCTCGTCGTCGACGGAGACCACGAGGGTGGCGGGATCCACCCGCACGGCCGGCAGCCGGTCGTTCCGAACCATGTCGCGCTTCCGGACCGCTCGGGTCCCTCGGACCGCCTCGATCCGGCCGTGCCAGCCGCGAGCGGGGTCCCCGAGCGCCGCTTCGGCCACGAACCGGATCGAGAGGTCCTGAGGCGCGGCGCCCGAGCCGCCGAACATCGGGCCGAGCGTCACAGGCTCCGCGCGCTCCACGCTCGCGCTCCCGGACCCCGCCGCCCCCCAGGCGACGAAGCCCGCCTTCACGACCATCTCCGGCTTCACGGCGAAGAACGCGGGGCGCCACAGCACGAGGTCCGCGACCCTCCCGACCTCCAGCGAGCCGATCGCGTGGGCGAGCCCGTGTGTCAGAGCGGGGTTGATCGTGAGCTTCGCCATGTACCTCAGGACCCGCTCGTTGTCGGCCTCGCCATCGTCCCTCCCGACCAGGCCCTTCATGCGGCTGGCCATCTGGAAGGTGCGCCGCATCGTGTCATCGATCCGACCCATGCCCAGGGCGTCCGAGTTCGTGATGGAGATGGCCCCGAGGTCGTGGAGGCGCTCCTCGGCGGCCATCGTCGATCCGCGGACCCGCACCCGGGCGGCCTCGACGTCCCCGGGCAGGCCGGGATGCAGGGCGTGGGCGCTGACGATCATGTCCACGTGCTCTTCCAGGGCGTTGGCCGTGTACGGGATCGTCGGTGTGGTCGAGGAGGGGATGACGTTGTCCACACCGACGACCTCGAGGAGGTTCACCGGTCCGCCCCCCGCGCCCTCCACGTGATAGGCGTGCACCGTCCGCCCTCCGGTGGCGTCCAGGAAATCCTCGAGCTCTCCGGACTCTCCCAGCCCGTCGAAGTGGACCGCCACGGCGACGTCGTGCTCCTCGGCGACCCCGAGCGCGGCGTCGATGACGGTGGGAGCGGCCCCCGTGTCCTCGTGCACCTTCAACCCTCCCGCGCCGGCCGCCAGCACCCGTTCCATCGGCTCTGGACGCGAGGATGACCCTCGCGCCAGGAAAACCGTGTTCACCGGGAACGATGCCACCGCCGCCGTCATCGCCCGCACCGTGAACGCGGGGTTCACGCCGATGTCCCAGACGGGGCCCGAGCCCATCCCGACGATGGTGGTGACGCCGGCCGAGAGCGCCGCGGGCATGACGCGGGGAGACATGAGATGGACGTGACTATCGATGATGCCGGGGGTGGCGATCAGGCCTTCACCGGCGATCAGCGTCGTGGTCGTGCTGATCAAGACGTCGACGTCGTCGACGATGTCCGGGTTCCCCGCTCGTCCGATCGCGGCGATCCGGCCGTCCTTTACCCCGAGGTTCGTCTTCACGATCCCCAGCACCGGGTCGAGCACGACCACGTTCGTGATGACGAGGTCCAGCTCCGAGTCGCCCGGGATCCGGGCGGACGCCAGCATCCCGTCTCGGATGGTCTTCCCCAGCCCGACGAGCGCCTCGTCGCCATACCCGGTGGCGTCGTCCTCGACCTCGATCCACAGGTCGGTGTCGGCGAGGCGGACCCGATCGCCGGCCGTGGGGCCGTAGATCTGGCCGTAGGCTCGTCGGTCGAACTCGAGGGGCACGGGCTACCGGCCGGCGCCGTCGAGCCGGCGCTCGTCGAGCGGACCGTCGACCGCGGCCCGGAACCCCCAGGCCTGCCGGGCGCCGGCGAACGGGACCAGGCGCACGGTGCGCGCTTCCCCGGGTCCGAACCAGGTGATGGAGCCTGCGGGCGCATCGAGGCGCGTGCCGTACGCGAGGTCGCGGTCGAAGCGGAGCCGCGGGTTCGCCTCGAAGAAGTGGTAGTGCGAGCCCACGCCCACCGGCCACGGCGACGTGTTGGTGACCTCGACCTCCGTCGTGGGGCGGCCGGCGTTCATGGTGAGCGACCCACGGCCCGGGCGGACCTCGCCTGGTCTCATCGGATCGGGTTCCGCAGCGTGACGAGCTTGGGGCCGTCGTCGAAGACCGCCTCGACCTCGATCACGCCGACGAGCTCCGGCACGCCCTCGAGCACGTCGTCACGGGTGAGCACGCTGAGGCCGTGCTCCCTGGCCTCGGTCAGCGTGGCGCCCTCGCGGGCGCGCTCCATGGTCTC
>JBQGDK010000307.1:0-2553 GCA_052039025.1 Actinomycetota bacterium | reverse complement strand
CGCGTGTTCCGGTTCTGGACCGGCGAGGATACCGACGCCTCCGTGGTGATCGACGAGGAGGGTTTCCTCTACGTGGCTTCGGAGCTCGAGCGGCGCAACGCGCGCTCGGCCGAGGTGGGCCAGCTGCTCAAGCTCGACCCTCGACGCCGCGGGGATCCGGTCGTGTGGAGCCTCCCGGTGCCCGGCGAGGGCGGCCCCGGCGGCATGTGGGCCACGCCCGGACTCGTCGGGGACGCCCTGATCGCTGCGACGAACACCGGCCGGATCCTCGCCGTGGACCGCGACCGCGGGAGGATCGCCTGGGAGCTCCGGTTGACGCCCCCCACGTGGACGTCGCCGGTCATCGTGGACCACGTGTTGGTCGTCGGCGACTGCGCGGGCGTCCTCCACGCGTACCGCCTCCGCGACGACCCACTGGCTCGGCCCCCGCGGGAGCTGTGGACCGTCCAGCTCGACGGGTGCATCGAGTCGACACCGGCGGTGTGGCGGGGCATGGTGTACGTGGGGTCGCGGGGGGGGTCGTTCTACGGCATCGGTGACCGCCGGTGAGCCGGTGGGTAGGGTAGGCCCCATGGAGCCGATCGCGCCCGGAGCTGCAGCGCCGCCGATCCCGGGCGCGGGGCACACCGACGGGGTGGTGTTCTTCTACAAGGTGACCTGTCCGACGTGTCAGCTCGCCGCGCCGGTGGCCGAGCGGCTGTCGGCGGTGGCGCCCGGCCGTTTCATCGGCGTGGGCCAGGATCCTCCCGAGGCGCTCAACCGGTTCGCCAGGGAGCACCGAACGTCGTTCGCTGCGGTCGCCGACGAGCCGCCGTACGAGCTGTCGAACGCGTACGGGGTCCGGGTGGTCCCCACGCTGTTCCTGATCGAGGACGGCCGCGTCGTCGACGTCGTCGAGTCATGGGATCGGGACGGGTGGAACCGAGCGGCTCAGCGGGCTGCGGGGCTCTCCGGCACGGCCGTGGAGCCCGTGTCGCGGGAGGGCGACGGGCTCCCGCCGTTCCGTCCCGGCTGAGGATCGAGGAACGTCCGCTTGGTCTGAGCGGCTACAGCGAGGAGGCCCGCCACACCACCAGGGCTGTGGCCCCGGCGACCAGCGCCACCATCGTGAGCACGGCGACGAGCGCCCCTGCGCCTCGGTGCCCGAGGCCCTCCACCCCCAGGCCGGCGACGATGCCGGCGAGCAGGCCGCCGATGTGGGCCCAGTTGTCGATCCCCGGCACCGAGAGGCCGAACACGAGGTTGATGCCGATGAGCATGAGCGCCCACTGCACGTTCGCCCGGGCCATCGACAGGGAACGCCGTCGGAGGTTGTAGGCAAGCCACGCCCCGAGCATGCCGAACACCGCCCCGGATGCGCCCACGGCGGCCACGCCGGCCGGTCCGAAGGCGAACGACACGGCGCTCGCGACGAACCCTGACACGAGGTACAGGCCCACCATCCGCGCGGTCCCCAGCGACTGTTCCACGAGGTTCCCGAACACGTACAGGCCGAACGAGTTCAGTGCGAGGTGGAGCAGCCCGACGTGGAGGAACATCGCGGTGAGCAGCCGCCACCATTCGCCCCGGGCGACGAGCACGGGCACCATGGCCCCGGCCTCCAGGAGCCGCACGCCGGCGGCCAGGCCGAGGACCAGGTCGAGGCCGAAGACGACCACGTTGACGGCCAGGATCGCGGTGGTGGCCGACCTCGGCCGAGGGATGATCGGCCGGCTCCGTCGACCCCCCCGCCGTCCCTCGGCGACGCAGGCGGGGCAGTGGTGGCCGACCGGAGCCGGGGTCATGCAGTCGGGGCAGATCGGACGGCCGCACCTCGTGCAGTGGACCCGAGTGGCGCGATCGGGGTGCCGGTAGCAGGTCTCCGTGGACACGGGCGGCCATGGTACCGGCCGATGTGGCCCGGTCTGGCATCGTACCGATGATGGACGGACGCGTCCTGGCCGCGGCCATCGAGCGGGCGGCTCTCCCCGGCCGCCCCCGCCTGGAGGTCCTGGGCCGCTCGCCCCCCGCCGTCGGATCGGTGGGGCTCCTGGCCGGATCCTTCGACCCGATGACGGTGGCCCACGCGGCCCTGGCCGAGACGCTCGGGACCGAGGTGACGCTGCTCGTATGGTCCCCGGCGACGCTGCCCAAGGAAGCCGGTCCGGGCGGCGATCCCTCGCCGCCGCTCCTCGGGCCCGAGGAGGTGCTGCGGTCGGTCCTGGCCTGGTGCGGGCCGAGGCCATGGGCCCGCGCCGCCGTCTGCTCCCACGGGCTTGTGGCGGATCAGGTCGAGGCGGTGGCCGCGTCGTTTCCTCGATCCCGTGTTCTTGTCGGCATGGGCTCCGACAAGCTCCGGCAGCTTCTCGATCCGCGTTGGTACGAGGATCGGGAGACGGTCCTCGATCGCCTCTTCGACCGGGCCGAGGTCGCCGTGGCGATCCGGGCCGGCGACTCCCCGGACGTGCTCGACCGCGCGCCGCGGTGGTCGGACCGCATCCGTACCGTCCGTCTGCCGTCGGACATGGCCGGGATCTCCTCACGAGCCGTCCGCGACGCGGTTCGCCGCGGTGA
>JBQGDK010000306.1:0-2597 GCA_052039025.1 Actinomycetota bacterium | reverse complement strand
CCGCCGGTGGCTGAGGCCGCGCTCTGGGCTCTCATCGGTTCCTTCTCGCTGTTGATCGGGACCGAGCTCGCGTTCCGGCTCCGTCCGGGGCGGAAGGCGATCGGCCTCGTGATGGCCTTCGGTGCGGGGGCGATGATCAGCGCCGTTGCCTACGAGCTGGTCCTCCAGGCTCTGGAGACGGGAGAGGGTCTCCTGGCGGCGCTGGGGATCGGCCTTGGGTCGGTCGCCTTCTTCCTGGGGAACCAGGCCATCGATCGTCGGGCCGGCGCGGGCAGGAAGCGGTCCACGGGCCAGCAGGCAGAGGGCTCGCCTCTGGCGATCGTCCTCGGCGCTGCCCTGGACGGGGTTCCGGAGTCGATCATCATCGGCCTCTCGGTCGGTGTGGGCGCGGGGGTGAGCGCGTCGTTCGTCGCGGCAACCTTCCTGTCGAACCTCCCCGAAGCGATCGCCGCCAGCACCGGTCTCCGGGCGGCCGGCTGGCGGCCCGCCCGGATCCGGGGCCTGTGGCTGTTGGTCGTCGGAGTATCTGTGATCTCCGGGGCCCTCGGCTTCGCCATCTTCAACGCCGCCGGCGACGCCACGGGCGCCTTCATCCAAGCGTTCGCCGCGGGCGCCCTCCTCACGATGCTCGCCGACACGATGATGCCGGAGGCGTTCGAGTTCTCGGGCAGTTTGGTCGGCCTCCTGACGGTGGCCGGATTCGTCGCCGCCCTGGTGATCGCCGAGGTGCTCTGAGCCGGTGTCGCTACTCCGCGATATCCCTCCCGTGCACGGTCAACGCCCAGATCACGATGACGTCGAGGGCGATGATCAGGATCGACCAGACCGGCTGGTAGGGGATGAAGGCGAAGTTCGCCAGGGCGCTGAGCCCCGCGAGCGCCACGCCGATCGTCCGGGCCCACACGGCGCCAGTCCACAGCGCGAAGCCGGCCAGGAGGACGATGACCCCCCAGATGAGGTGGATCCAGCCCCACGCGGTGACGTCGAACTCCAGGATGTAGTTCGGTGTGACCGCGTAGAACTCGTTCTCGAAGATGCCAGCGAGTCCCGCGATGGCGTGGAACGTGCCGATCAGCATCAGCATCACCGATGCGAAGATCGTGAAGCCGACCGCGGCCCCGCTTCTCCTCTCTTCCATCCCCTCCTCCTTCCGTCGAGCCGTTCTTCGTGACTGCCCGGTTACTCTCTCCCCCTGATCGTGCTCCAGATCCACAGGACCAGGATCGCCCCGACGAATGCCCCGATCGGCCCGGATGGCCGCAACTCGAGACCCTCACCGAGCAGGAGATTCAAGATCAGGCCCCCGACGAGCGAACCGATCGTCGCCGCGAGGAGCGCTTCGACCCAGTTCTCGCGCCTGCCCAGGATCATCTGGGCCGACCAGCCGATCGCCAGACCCATCATCACCAACAGGAAGATGAGGATCACTGAGACCGAACCCCGGCAGGCGATCGAGTGGCCGAGGCGGAGCGCCACTCCACCTCGGCGACCTTGCGGTTGAGCCAGACGATCAGGGAGTGGACACCGATCGCCAAGAGGCCGTACATGAGCATGGCGAAGAGCAGGGATACGTCAAGCACGGATCCCCCCCCGCCCTCGATCGCAGGAAAGATGCCTCGGAAGGGCTGCATGAACCGGGCTGCGCTGCGATAGACCCACTGGGTGAACGGAGCGTCCGTGCTCGCTGCGAACAACCTCAGGAAGAACGCGATCAAGAGGATCACCACGGCCAGGACCAGGACCGCGTACACGAGATAGACCATGATCCTGCTCACCCGGACCAGGGTCGCCTTGCCGCTCGGCTCCGCCGGCGGAGGCGCGTGGCTCCCGACCGTCATCTCCCTCCCCTCACCGTCGAGGCATTCTGCCTCGCCACGGTGACCGGTGCCACCATGTCGTGTTCGCCGTGGCCGGTCGTCACCCGCGCATCTTTTCACCCGGGTGACAGCTCCCGTCTGAGCCGGATCGTCAAGGTTCCGCCTTTCGACAGGAGTGCCCGAGCCTTCGCGGCGGTGCCCGGGGGGCGCACCCCTCACCCGGGTGAATGTCCCAGCGGGTGATTCGTCGGGGTGCCCCACGCTGAAGAATCGAATCGCGGCACGACGGAGGGAGATCATGGAGGAGAACAGGAGGCAGATCGGGCCGCTCCAGCTCATCGTTGTCGCCTTCGAGAAGCCCCAGATCAAAGGCGAGATCGCCCGGGAGCTCGACCGGCTCCGGGAGCGAGGCGACATCCGCGTGGTCGACGCGCTGGCCGTCCGCAAGAACGAAGACGGGAGCGTCGACCGGCTGACGTTCTCCGACTACACGCCGGATGAGCGGGCTGAGCTTGGGGCTGTCATCGGAGGGCTCGTCGGCTTCGGGGCGGCCGGCGAGGAAGGGGCCGAGGTGGGTGCCCTGGCCGGCGCCCTCCTGGTGGCGGACGAATACGAGTACGGCGTCGACGCCGAGGGCCTTGAGTCCATCCTGGACGACCTGCCGCCCGGAGGTGCCGCCCTGTACCTCATGATCGAGCACCGGTGGGCCCTCGGGCTGAAGCGGGCGATCCGGGGCGCGGGAGGCATCCTGGTCGCCCAGGACTTCCTCAGCCCCGAGGC
>JBQGDK010000305.1:0-28547 GCA_052039025.1 Actinomycetota bacterium | reverse complement strand
GAGGTGGACGTGCACCCCCCGGAGCACGCCGGGCTCCGAGAGCGTGACGTTCCACTGGACCGGCTCGATCCGGGTGTCCCAGCTCGACCGGAACACTTCCGTCAGCGCGCCCCGGTCGTCGGCGTGGGTATCCAGCTTCGTGAGCACCACCCCGGCGGGGAGGCGATCGGTCATCGATCCCCGGCCAGCGCCCGGCCGATGATCATCCGCTGGATCTGGTTCGTGCCCTCGACGATCTGGAGGCCCTTGGCCTCGCGCATGTACCGCTCCACGGGGTACTCGCGCATGTAGCCGTACCCGCCGTGGGCCTGGACGGCGTCGGTGGTCACTCGCATCGCCACGTCCGAGGCGAACAGCTTCGCCATCGAGCAGGCCACGGCGCTCCCCCGGCCCTGGTCGCGGGCCCGGGCCGCCTCCCGGTACAGGCGGCGGGCAGCCTCGACCTGCGTGGCCGCGTCGGCCAGCAGGAACTGGAGGCCCTGGTTCTCGATCACCGCCCGGCCGAACTGGGTGCGGTCCCGGGCGAAGGCCACGGCGGCGTCGAGGGCCGCCTGGGCCAGCCCGACCGAGCACGCCGCGATCCCCAGCCGGCCCCCGTCGAGGGCCGCCAGCGCCACCGTGAACCCCTGCCCCTCGTCGCCGACGAGGTTCTCGCCGGGGACCCGGCACCCGTCCAGGAGCACCTCCCGCATGGGCGAGGCCGCCCACCCCATCTTCGACTCCTTCGCCCCGAAGTCGAGGCCGGGCCACCCCTTCTCGACCGCGAACGCCGAGATCCCCTTCGGGCCGTCCCCGCCGGTCCGGGCCATCACCAGGTAGTGCTCGGCCTCGCCGGCGTGGCTGATGAACCGCTTCGTGCCGGTGAGCCGCCACCCGTCGCCGTCGCTCTCGGCCCGGGTCCGGAGGGCCGCGGCGTCTGACCCCGCCGCGGCCTCGGAGAGGGCGTACGCGCCCAGCCACTCTCCGGAGAACAGCTTCGGGAGGTACTTCTCCTTGAGAGGCTCTGAGCCGAACTCGTGGATCCCGAACGCCGAGAGGTGGTGGACGGAGAGGCCCACGGCCAGCGACAGTGAGCCGGTGGCCACCTCCTCGAGCACCGCCAGGTACAGCAGGTACGGCTGGCCCCCGCCCCCGTAGCGATCCTCGAAGGGGATCCCGCCGAGCCCCATCGCGCACAGGTCCCGGAAGTGATCCCGGGGGAACTCGCCGCGCTCCTCGAACCCGGCGATCTCGGGCCGGATCCGGTCGCCCACGTAGGCCCGGACCGCCGCCACCAGGTCGCGCTGCTCGGTCGTCAGCCCGAAGTCTCGATCCACAGGCCTCCAGCCTACCGGCCCTCGGCCCGGGGCGGCGGCTATCCTGTGCCGGATGCGGCTGTACAACTCGCTGACGCGCCAGGTCGAGGAGGTTCGGCCGGCAGACGGGCGGGTCGTCCGGATGTACTCGTGCGGCCCCACGGTGTACCGGTACGCGCACCTCGGCAACATGCGGACGTTCATGCTCGGCGACCTGGTTCGCCGGGGTCTCCGGTTCGAGGGGCACGAGGTGCGATGGGTCATGAACATCACCGACGTCGGCCACATGACCGACGACATCGGCGAGGAGGCTCGCGACCGGATGGACATCGCGGTGGCCGACGAGGGGCTGGCACCCCTGGAGATCGCCGCCAAGTACACCGCGGCGTTCCTCGAGGACGTCGATGCCCTGGGGATCGAGCGAGCCGACGAGTACCCGCGGGCCACCGACCACATCCCGGAGATGATCGAGCTGACCCGGACCCTGATCGAGAAGGGGCACGCGTACGAGGTGGACGGGAACGTGTATTTCGACGTGTCCTCGTTCCCCGAGTACGGGGGGCTGTCGGGCAACACGCTCGACCAGCTCCAGCCCGGCCACCGACAGCTCGAGGCCGACCCGAGCAAGCGGCACCACGCCGACTTCGCCCTGTGGAAACGAGCCGGGGCGAACCGGCTCATGAAGTGGGACAGCCCCTGGGGCGAGGGGTTCCCCGGCTGGCACGTCGAGTGCTCGGCGATGTCGATGCGGTACCTGGGGGAACGGTTCGACATCCACACCGGGGGCGCCGACCTCAAGTTCCCGCACCACGAGGACGAGCGGGCGCAGTCGGACGCCGCCACCGGCCACGAGGTCGTGTCGATCTGGGTGTACGGGGGGTTCCTCCAGTTCTCCGGGCACAAGATGTCGAAGTCCCAAGGCAACATCACCCGGGTGACGGAGATCGCGGAGGAGGGCGTCGACCCCCTGGCGTTCCGGCTCCTGTGCTTCGGGACCCGCTACCGGAGCGAGATGGACTTCTCGTGGGAGGCGCTGGAGGCCGAGGACCGCCGCCTGATCCGCCTGCGCCAGCGGATGGCCGACTGGAAGGACGCTGAGCGGGGCGGGCTCTCTCCAGCCGCGACCGACCTCGACCGGCGGGTCCGGGATGCGGTGGCCGACGACCTCGACCTGCCGACGGCGATCCGGGTGGTGGCGGAGGTCGTGGGCGCGGACATCGGAGACGGCGAGAAGTACGAGCTGCTGGCGTCGTGGGATGCGGTGCTCGGGCTCGACCTGGAGCGGCTGGCCCGGGAGGGCTTCGAGGTGCCCGACGACGTCCGGGCGCTGATCGACGAGCGGGACGATGCCCGGCGGGCCCGAGACTTCGCCCGCTCGGACGCGATCCGGAGCCGGCTCACCGCGATGGGGTGGGAGGTCATGGACACCGCCGACGGTACCCGGGTGCGCCCCCTCGCGGGCCGGCCATGAGCGACACGAACGGGTCGGGCCCATCGGGGCCGCGCCTGCCCACCGGCATCGTCATCGCCGCCGTCCTGGTCGCCCTGGTGGCGGTGTCGGCGCTGATCCTGGCGCTGTACCGGGAGACCCGGGGGCCCGGCGAGATTCTCCGCCGCTTCGCCGAGGCGGTCGACGCCGCCGACTGTGCGGCCAGCTACGACCTCCTCCACGGCTCCGTGCGGGCCTCGGTCGACGAGGCGAGTTGGTGCGGCACGGGTCTCCCTTCGACCGACGGTGTGCTCGACGCCGACTTCACGCTGGAGCGGGCCATCCTGGAGGGCGACCGGGCCCGGGTCGAGGTGTCCGGCGTCCCCGAGACCGTGTGGATCCTGGGCCGCCACGGCCAGCGGAGCTGGCGGGTGATCGGTCCTGAGGGCGGCTTCCCCGACTAGTCGCAGGGCAGACCGAGGGTCTTGGCCACGTTCGTCCGGAGGATCTCCGAGGTCCCCTCGTAGAGCCGCATCGCCCGGACGTCCCGGTACCACACCTCGAGGCCCAGCTCGGTCATGAACCCCTGGCCCCCGTGGACCTGGATGCACCGGTCGGCGACCCTGCCCACCATCTCGGTGGCCACGAGCTTCGCCAGCGCGGCCTCCCGGCGGCCGTCGGCGCCGCGGTCGATGTCGTCGGCGCACCGGTACACCAGCAGCCTGGCCTGCTCGAGGTCGGCGAACGAGTCGACGATGTGGCCCTGCACGTACTGGTTCTCCCCGATCGGCTTCCCGAACGCGATGCGGCTCCCCGCGTATTCGAGCATCCGGTTCAGGAGGTCCCGGGCGATCCCCAGCGCCGTGGCGGCGATCTGAAGCCGGGCTCCGTTGATGCCTTTCACCGCGGAGTAGAACCCGTACCCCACCTCGCCGAGCACGTTCTCCTCGGACACCCGAACGTCCTCGAAGGTGAGCTCCGCGGGCGTCTGGAGCGGCGACATGGTCCGCTGCATCCGGCTGACGGCGAAGCCCGGCGTGCCGGCGTCGACCAGGAACGCCGTGATGCCGCCCTTGGCCCGCCTCTCCGGGTCGGTGACCGCGAACACCAGGGCGAAGTCGGCCTCCTCCCCCGCCGTGATGAAGTGCTTCCGGCCGTTCAGCACCCACTCCGCGCCGTCCTTCTCGGCTCGGGTGCGGATCCGGGTGGCGTCGGAGCCCGCCTCGGGCTCGGTCAGCGCGAAGCACGTGGTCTTGTCGCCGCTCATCAGCGGGGCCAGGTACTTCTCCCGCTGGGCCTCGGTGCAGTCGGCGTAGACGGGGGTCGGCCCGGCGACCACGGGGAAGATCGACTCGCCGTGGGCCAGCACGAGCCCGTGGCCGGTCCCCTCCTCGAACAGCAGGACCTGGCCGAGGTAGGAGAGCCCCATCCCCCCGAGCTCCTCGGGCATGTGGAGCGTCCAGAAGCCGAGCTCGGCGGACCGTTTCCGAAGCTTGCGCCGCTCCTCCTTCACCCAGTCGTAGCGGCCCTCCAGGAGGTCCTGCCGGTACGACTCCTCCACGGGGCGAACCTCGCGGTCCAGGAACTGACGGAACGAGTCGCGGAGCTCGAGGAGCTCCTCGGGGATGTCGATCAGCGGCACCGCTCGCCTCCTCGTGCTGCGACAACCTACCGCTCGGTAGGATACCTCACGGCGGCGGCTATCGCACGATCTGGAGCTCCCGGGCGGCGTGGTTGAGGCGCTGGGCCCCGGTGCCGGTGACCGTGACGATGTCCTCGATCCGAACACCGAACTCCCCCGGCACGTAGATCCCGGGCTCGATCGAGAAGCACATCCCCGGCCGGAGCGGCTCGTCGTTCCCCTCGACGATGTACGGCCACTCGTGCTCCTCGAGGCCGATGCCGTGGCCGGTGCGGTGGACGAACAGCTCGCCGAAGCCGGCCCGCTCGATCACCCGCCGGGCCGCCCGGTCCACCTCCTGCGCCGGGACGCCGGGCCCGACCGTCCGGAGCGCCTCCTCCTGGGCCTCCATGACGACCTCGTGCACGTGGGGGAGCTCGGCCGGGGGCCGGCCCACCGCCACGGTCCTGGTGACGTCGGAGCAGTACCCGTCGGTCCGGCCCCCGAAGTCCATGACGACGGCGTCACCGACCTGGATCTCCCGCGCCGTGGGGACGTGGTGCGGCGACGCCCCGTTCGGGCCCGACCCCACGATCGTGAACGTGACCTCGTCGTTGCCGGTCTCGAGGAGGTGCCGGCCGAGGGTTCGGGCCACGTCGCGCTCGGACCTGGTCTCCAGCCGGGCCTGGAGCAGCCGGCCCAGGGCCTCGTCCGCATATCGCGCCGCCCGCTTCAGGAGGTCCAGCTCCTGGGAGTCCTTGACCGCGCGGAGCCGCCCCATCACCTCGGCGGCCGGGACGAACTCGGTCCCGGGAAGGATGCCCTGGAGCCTGAGCAGGTGGGAGGCCCACATCCGATGTGAGCAGGCCACCCGGGAAGCGTCGGCCCCGACGATCGACCGGACCAGCATGTACGGGTCCTCGGTCTCCCCCCACGCCCGGACCTCGGTGAGCTCGGTGACCCCGGCGTCCCTTGCCAGCATGGCCTCCAGCCTGGGCACGACCAGCACCGGGTCTGCCCCGGGCCGCACCACCAGGCAGGTCAGCCGCTCGAGGGGCGGGGGGTCGTAGCCGGCCAGGTACACGAGGTCCGCCGAGGGGGTCACCACCAGGGCGTCCAGCCCGGTCGAACCGGCCGTCTCGGTCGCCCTGTCGAGCCTTCCCCGGTGGTCGGTGGGCATGGCCCGACATCATACGCAAGTCCGTTTCTGGCCCGGTGCCACAGGGTAAGGTTGGTCCGCTGGTGACGGCGGAACGCCGGTGGGAGCCAGCAGAATGGAGGTGATGCGGATGGCAGCCATGATCCTGGCGCAGGGCGGGGCCACGGCCACGATCCTGTGGATCATCGCGGCGATCCTGGTGATCGCGGGCATCGTGAGCCTGCTCCGGGGGGCCGTGGTGGCCGGCATCGTGCTCATCGTGGTCGGTCTGCTCGTGGGCCCCGGCGGCGTGAGCATCTTCGGCTAGACGGATGGGCGGCCCCGCCGCCCTCAGATCTTGAGGGCGACGACCTCGGGGAGGACGGTGAACCTCGCCGGGGTGTACCCCAGCACCTCCCCGTCGCCCTCGACCGGGAGGGGCCGCTCACCGTCCACCTCGATAACCCGCCCCCGGAGCTCCTTGATGCGGGGGTGCGGAACGTGCTCTCCCCGGTAGATCTTCGGGATGAGCGTGAACGCCTCCGACTTCGGCCCGATGCTGATCTGCGCCTCCAGCAGCCCGTCGCCCGGGTAGGACCGGGGTGAGATCCGCATCCCCCCGCCGTAGAACTGGCAGTTCGCCACGACGACGTTGTTCGCCGTGCCCGAGAACCCCTTTCGGTCCACCCGGACCTCGACGCCGGACGGCCGGTACGGGCCCAGCGACAGCCAGAACCCCCAGAAGTACCGGGACCGCCCCAGCCACCGTGGCAGGCGCCCCGCCCGGGCCACCACGGCGGCCCCCAGCCCGCACTCGGCGACGTTCGCCACGTAGCGGGTCTCGACCCCATCGGCGACCCGGTACTCGACCCGGATCACGTCGATCGGGTACAGGCGATCGCCCTCGAGATGGCGGACGGCCCTGACCGAGTCCCCGGGCAGGCCGAACGTCCGAACGAAGTCCGATCCGGACCCGGCGGCCACCACGCCGAGGACGGCGTCGGGGGCCACGGGCTTGCCGTCGTCGAGCATGCCGTTCACGACCTCGTGGATGGTCCCGTCGCCACCGACCGCCACGACGAAGCGGGTCCCGTCGGCGAGGGCCTCCCGGGCCAGGGCCGACGCGTGCCCCGGAGCCTCGGTCTCCACGATCCGGTATCCGAGCTTCCGGGCGATCAGCTGCCGCTCCACCTCGGGGAGCTCCTCCCCGACCCGGCCGCGGCCGGAGCGACGGTTGGCGATAAGGACGAGGTCGCCGTAGGGGCTGGCCATCACTCGGGCAGGAGCTTGCCGGGGTTGAGCACGCCCTGGGGATCGAGGGCCCGCTTCACGGCCCGGAGCGCGGCGGTGCCGGCGGGCCCCAGCGCCGCCTCGAGGAACGACGCCCGCAGCAGCCCGACCCCCCGGGCCAGGGCGCCGCCGGCCTCCCGGCAGGCCCGGGCGGCGTCCTCCCAGCAGCGGAGGTACCGGGCCTCGACGGCCTCGTCGTCGTCGGCGTGGAGGAGGACGGTGAACGTGAGCGAGGCGCCCGAGCGGTGCGGGTGGGCCAGGTGCGCCGTCACCGGCCGGGCCGAGAATCGGGCCAGCGCCTCGCGCACGGCCGTGTACAGGCCCGGGAGAACGCTCCACAGGCCGGTTACCTCGACCGTGTCGAGGACGATCCCCTGGCCGAGCATCCGCTCCTCGCCCATGACCCTCCGGTACAGGCTCGCCGGCTCCCCGCGTCGTTCCCACCAGTGCTCGCCGTAGGTCTCGGGCAGCCCCACCCCCTCCTTCGCGGCAGCATCAGAGGCACCGGCATCCGCCTCGGGATCGAAGCCGAGGACCAGCACGCCGCCGTCCTCGTGGCCGAGGTCAGCGAACGTCGAGGCGGCCTCGGCCTCATCGAAGAGCCGCACCACCACGGGCCGGACGGCGGCCTGGGCCACCGATCGGGCCGATCCGATCCCCTCCGGGAGGTTCGGCACGGCGAACGCCCGCCAGCGGTAGCCGTCCGGGGCGAAGGCCGCGGCGAGCGTCGCCCGGGTGATCACCGCCAGCGTCCCTTCGGAGCCGACCAGGAGCCGGCGGAGGTCCGGACCCGCCGGCGACCGGGGAACGGCTGGCAGACGCAGCACCTCGCCCCCCGCCAGGACGGCCTCCAGCCCGAGGACCAGATCCGCGATCGTCCCGTACGCGGCCGAGGCCAGACCGGCCGAGGACGTGGCGATCCACCCACCGACCGATGAGAACGACAGGGACTGCGGGTAGTGGCCGAGCGTGAGCCCTTCGCGGCCCAGGGCGGCCTCGAGGCGATCGCCGTGGGCCCCCGCCTCGACCTCGACGGCCAGCGACTGCCGGTCGATGCCGACGACCGCGCTCATCAGCGACAGGTCGAGGACGATGCCCCGCCACGCCGCCTGGGCCCCGCCGGTGAGTCCCGAGCCGCCCCCGCGGGGCACGACCGCGGTCCCGGTCTCGGTGGCCCACGCCAGCGCCGTCGAGACGTCCTCGGTGCTCCGCGGGAACACCACGGCCATCGGACGGGGGAGCCGCTCGCCCCGGGCCTCCCGCAGCATCGCCAGCGCCCACGCGTCACGGGACCGGCTGGACAGCTCACCGGGATGCGTGCTGACGGTCCCCTCCGGGAGGCGTTCGGTGAGCGACGCCAGCGGGTCCACGCCGAGGATGATAGTGGGGGATGCACCGGGCCGAGGCTTCCGCGGTGCCTCGCTACAACCCCGTGTAGGCGACGACCCCGCGGTTCACCGCGGCGCGGGCCTCGGCGGCGACCGTGGCCGAGTCGTCCTCGGCCACGTCCTCGATCTGCCGCAGCAGGTCAAGGAGCTGCTTGCAGGTCCGGACGAAGTCCCCGGGGGCCATCCCGGTCTCGACCAGGACGTCCTCCAGGGGCTTGCCCTCGGCCCAGTGGAAGGCCGCGGCGGCGAAGCCCCCGTCGAGCTCCCGGGTCAGCTCGACGGACCGATCCTCCTCGGCGCGGCGGACCCGGCGCCACAGGTCCTGGAGCCGTCGGTACCGGGCGGCCAGCTCGGAGGTGGGGAACGAGGGTGCCCGGGGAGTGCGTTCCCGGGACTCGTACACGAGGGGCGAGACGAGCGCCGCCCCCTCGGCCGCCGACAGGCCGGCCAGGAGGCCCTCGGCCAGCAGCTCGGCCACGACGACGTCGGCCTCGCCGTAGATCCTGGCCAGCCTGGAGCCCCGATCGGTCAGCGTGAACCCTTCCACGTACCCGAGGTCCTCGAGCACCCGCAGGACCCGGTCGAGCTGGCGGGCCAGGGTCTCCGTGCGGGACCGGATCCTCCGCTCCAGCCCGGCGATCTCACGCTCGAGCCGCGACGCCCGGGCGGCCCACCGCTCGTGCTCGGGCCGCTCGGGGCACCGGTGGCAGGGATGCCGGGCGGCCCGGGCCTCGAGCTCCTCGGCCCGCGCCAGGGCCCGGTGGTCCACGACCCGCCGACGCGGCTTCGGGGGCCGGACGTTCAGCGAGACCAATCTGGCCGCCAGGTCCCTGCGGTACCGGGCGCTGCGGGCACTGCCGGACCGAGGGAGGGGGATCCTGGCCAGGGCCTCTGGGGGGCCGTCGAAGTGGTTCGTCGACGCGCGGAAGAACCGCCGGTCCTGGGTCAGCATGGTCGGCCGCCCGTCCCGGTTCGCCAGGACCACCGCGAGACCACGGCGGCTGGCCCGCGGGACGTGGACGACGTCGCCGGGGCGGAGCGAGGCCAGGGCGTCGCGGACGTCGCCCCGCCGAGCCCGGTCCTGGCGCCGGGAGGCGTCACGGCGGAGCCGCTCGGCCTCCTCGCGCACCCGCCAGTACTCGAGGAAATCGCCCCGATCGCACTCGATCCGGGCCAGGTCCGCCGCCACGCCGTCCCGGTTCCGCTCGAGCTGGCGCTCCAGCGCCACCACCCCCCGGTCGGCCTGAAACTGCCCGAACGAGGAGTTCAGCAGGTGGTGGGCCTCCTCCGGCGAGTAGTTCCGAACGAGGTTGACGGCCATGTTGTACGAGGGCCGGAACGACGACGTGAGCTCGTACGTCCGTGTCGTGGCCAGCCCGGCCACCCGCTCGAAGTCGACATCGCGCTGGTGGAGAACCACGGCGAAGCCGTGCTCGTCGATGCCCCGCCGCCCCGCCCTCCCGGTCAGCTGGGTGTACTCGCCCGGCGTCAGCAGCTCGTGGCGCTCGCCGGAGAACTTCCAGAGGCTCTCGATCACCACGGTCCGGGCCGGCATGTTGATCCCGAGCGACAGGGTCTCGGTGGCGAACACGACCTTGACGAGCCCGGCCGCGAAGAGCTCCTCGACGGTCTCCTTGAATACCGGCACCATCCCGGCGTGATGGGCGGCCACGCCGGCCGCCAGCGCCTCGAGGAACTCGTAGAAGCCCAGGGCCTGGAGGTCCTCCTCCTCCATCCACGCCGTTCGCATCTCGGCGAATTCCCGGATCCGCTCCTCCTCGGCCCGGTTCGTGAGCCGGACGCCGGCCGAGGTCAGCCACTGCACGCTTCGGTCGCATCCCGCCCGGGAGAACACGAAGTAGATCGCGGGGAGCATGCCCTCCTCGGTCAGAACCTCCACGACCTCCTCGCGTCGCGGCGTGTACACGCGGCGGTGTCCCTCCCGGGGCCGGCCGATCCGCTGGTACTGGACCCTCCCGCTCCCTCGCCGGCGATACTGGCGGGTCCGGAGCTCCCGCTGACCGAGCGAGGCCACGTACGGGTTCGGCACCGGGCGTCCGCTCTGCTCGACGTGCATCGGATGGAGGTCGTGCCCGACCATGTACAGGTGCTCGAGGGGCACCGGGCGGCGCTCCTCGATCACGACGCGGGTGGTCCCTCGGAGGGTGGTCAGCCACTCGCCGAACTCCTCGGCGTTCGACACCGTGGCCGAGAGGCAGACCACCGAGACCGAGGCCGAGAGGTGGATCAGGACCTCCTCCCACACGGCCCCGCGGTAGGGGTCCTGGAGGTAGTGGACCTCGTCCATGACCACGCACTCGAGGTTCTCCAGGGTCCGGCTCCGCTCGTACAGCATGTTGCGGAGCACCTCGGTGGTCATCACCACGATCGGGGCCTCGCCGTTGATCGAGTTGTCGCCGGTCAGCAGGCCGACCGAGGCGGCGCCGTGGCGGGCCACCAGGTCACCGAACTTCTGGTTCGACAGTGCCTTCAGCGGCGTCGTGTAGAAGGCCTTCCGGCCCAGCCGCATGGCCCGTTCGATGGCGAACTCGGCCACGACGGTCTTCCCCGAGCCGGTCGGCGCGGCCACCAGCACGGACTCCCCCGAGCCGAGCGCTCGGATGGCCTCGAGCTGGAACCCGTCCAGGGGGAACGGGTAGCGGGCGGCGAAGGTCTCCATCGGCACCATTGTCCCACCGGCCGCCTGCCGGACTCAGGTGCGCCGCAGCAGGTCCCGGACCGCCTCCGTGAACCCGTCGGGCTCCTCGAGGTTCGACAGGTGACCGGCGCCCTCGAGCACCACGAGCCGCGCGCCGGGGATGGCCGCGGCCAGGGCCTCGGACATCGGCGGGGGCGTCAGCGTGTCGGCCGATCCCACGATGACGGTGGTCGGCACATCGATGTCGGGGAGGAGGGGCCGGGCGTCGGCCCGTTCCCCCAGCCCGAGGGAGGCCGCGGCGATGGCCGGGCCGGGTTGGCGGCGGATCATCTCCCGGACCCGGTCCCACAGCGCGGGGTCGGCCGTCTCGGAGAGGAGCGCCGGTGGGTCGTCGGCGACGGCCCCGCTCCCCTGGCGCCGGGCCCGCTCCGCGACGAGCCGGCGGCGCTCCCGGCCGGCGTCGTCGTCCGGCTCGGCCCGCGTGTCGGCCAGGACCAGGCCGGCGATGCGGTCGCGATGGCGGCGCCACATCGAGAACGCCACGTAGCCGCCCATCGACAGCCCGCACACCGCGGCCCGGTCGATCCCGGCCCGGCCCATCTCGGCGGCGACGTGATCGGCGGCCGCGTCCATCGTCATCACCTCACCGGCGGGCGGACCCTCCCCGAAGCCGGGCAGGGACGGCGCCAGGACGGTGGCCTCCCCGGCCAGGGCCGAGACCTGGTGGTCCCACATCGAGGCGTCGACGGGGAAGGCGTGGATCAGGACGAGGTCGGCCAAGGCGTCAGGCTTCCGGGGCCACCGGGAGGCCACCGAAGTCGTCGGGGAGCCCGCCCGGGAGACTCGTCGAGGTGGGGAGACCGGCCAGCCGGCGTTCCTCCTGGAGCGCGCCGTAGCCGGTATCGAAGATCGTGGCCGCCGTGGTGAGCTGCACCCCGATCGTGTCGAGGAGCGCCCGGCGGCTGGGCCCGTCGAGCTCCGCCGCCACGCCAACCTGCCGCGCCAGCCCCGCGTACAGGTCCAGGCCATGCTCCACCAGGTTCCTGGACTCCTTCAGCCCCGCGAGGTCGGCCTCGATCCCCGCGATCCCATCGGCGGCTCGCCCGGCCGCGTCGGCCCACGAGGAAGCGTTCTCGACGAGCTCCCCCTCGTTCGCCTCGCCCGACTGCAGCTGGGAGACGGCCTCGCCGAGCTGGGGCAAGACCAGGGGGCCGGCGAAGGACTCCTGGGCGACGTTGCCCTGGTAGAGCTGGGCCTCGACCAGCGAGGTGAACTCCGAGACCTCCTCGCGCCGGCGGTCGGCGTCGCTCTGCGCATCGGCGAGCACCAGGAAGCCGAACACCACCGCCCAGGCCACCAGGACGAGGACGACCTTCGTCCCGGTCCGCCGCATCAGCGGCGTCTTCGGCGGCACCAGGTAGGGACGAGGGGCCGTGGCGACCGCCCGGCCGCTCCGGCTCCTGGTCCGTCGCTTCCCCTTGATGGCCACGGTCACCTCTTGAAGAGTCGAGCGATGAGGATGGCTCCCTCGTACAGCAGGTAGATCGGGACCGCCATGAGCAGCATAGTGTACGGGTCCTGCGTGGGGGTGGCGACGGCGGCGAAGATCACCGTCCCCATCAGCGCGTAGCGCCGCCACCGCCGGAGCTGGACGCTGGAGATCACTCCGACCCCGGTGAGGAACAGCAGGATGAGCGGCAGCTCGAACGACAGCCCGAACGCCAGCACCAGGAAGAACAGGAAGCTCAGGTACCGGTCGATCGTCAGCAGCGGGACCAGGTTGTCTCCGCCGAACGAGAACAGGAACGCCAGGCCCCTCGGCACGACCGCGAAGGCGAACAGGGTGCCGACCGCGAACAGCATGAGCGACGCCAGCACGAACGGGATGCCCAGCCGCCGTTCCCGCGAGGTCAGCCCCGGGGTGATGAACCGCCACAGCTGGTAGAGGATCACGGGGAGCGCCAGCAGGAGCCCCACGAACAGGCCGATCTTCAGGAACGCCAGGAAGGGCTCGGTGGGGGTCGTGACGATCAGCTTGTCGGTGATCGTCTCGGGCAACGAGGCCACCGCATCCCGGTAGGGCTCCTGGAGGAAATCGAGCACCGGCCGGTACAGGATGAAGCCCCCGATCGAGCCGACCGCCACGGCCGCGGCCGAGATGATGAGCCGCCGCCGCAGCTCCTCCAGATGCTGGACGAGCGTCATGCTCGCCTCGTTCGGGCGCCGTCGCCGACCCGGGATCAGCGGCATCGACCGGGACGCCCGTCAGGCGGACGGGGGCTGGCCCTCCGGGGGCGGCGGCTCGCCCTGCGGTGGGGCGGGCGGGGTGTCGGCCTCCGGTGGGGCCGGCGGGACCTCGGCCTTCCGAGCGGCCAGGCGACGCCGGCGCTGCTCGAGGGTCTCGGGGGGCGGCTCCAGCTCGCTCTCGAGCTCGGTCCGGATGTCCGAGGTGGCCCGCCGGAGCTCACGGAGCGACTTCCCGATCGTCCGCCCCATCTCCGGCAACCGCCGGGGCCCGAAGATGACCAGCGCGAGGATCAGGATGATGAGGATCTCGCCGAAACCGAGCGACGGCACCTCGACCTCCCCTCCTATCCTCCCATGGGGCCGGGCTCCAGGGCCGCCCGACGCTCCTCGAGCCGGGCCATCCGTCCCTGAGCTTCCTCGGATCGCTGCCGGATCTCCTCGAGGACCGGCACGAGATCCCGCTGGAGCCCCACCACCGACGCGCTGAGGGCCTGCAGGCGCCGCACCAGCAGCGCGACCAGGGACACGGCGACCACGAGGGTGGCCACCCCCACGCCGACCAGCACCCACACCATCAGGATGAGGATAGCAGGGGGACGAGGTGGGCCTACTCGGCCGAGGCCATCAGCTCGGCCATCCAGCCGTCGGTGGAGAGCAGGAAGTGGAAGTCGATGACGTCGTCCAGCGTGAAGGCCGGGCCGCCGGGCCGGACCTCCAGCTGGGGCGACGACGCCGCCCACTCGGCCACGTCGACGCCGACGGACATCAGCAGGCTGACGATCTTCTGGTCGGCGGGCTTCTCCACCAGCTCGTCGCAGGAGGGGCACACGAAGCTGTAGGTTCCCTCCCCCGAGCTCGGTTCGACGGTGAGGAGGATCACGTCGGCCCGCATCTCGACCTCCCCGCAGCGGGGGCAGTTCGTCCGGATGCTGGTCATCTCGGTGGGAGTATCGGTCCCGGCAGGTCGCACCTTTACTGGCGGTACAGGGCGAGGGTCTCCTCGGCCAGGGCCCTGGTGGCATCGGCCAGCTCCGGCGGCTCCAGGACCCGAGCCTCCCCTCCCAGCCGGAGCAGCAGCTTCGCCACCCAGGCGAGATCCTTCGTGGGGAGGCTCACCTCCAGGGCCCCGTCCCGCTCGACGGCCCGGTCGACCCGGTAGTACTCGGCCACCCAGCGGGCCCCCGGGCCCAGCCGGAGCCGAACGGTCCGGTCCTCGGCCCCGGGCGTGTAGAGCTCCCGCCCGGGGCCCGGGAGCCCTCGGGGCTCGAACGTCTCACCGGTCGGTCGGACCTCGCGCATCCGATCCACCCGGAACATCCGCTCGGCGTCCGCCAGGTGATCCCACGCCACCACGTACCAGTTGCCCAGGGCCGAGAACACCTGCTCGGGGTCGATCCGCCTGGTGGTGAGGGCGTCTCTGGCCGCCGAGTAGTGGTCGACCTCGATCCGCTCTCGCTCCGCCGCGGCTCGACGGACCGCGGAGAGTGGGCCGGCCGCCCCGTCCGCCCCTCCGGCGCCGCCGACCTCGACCCGCAGCTCACCCAGGGTCTCCGGGCCCAGCCGCTCGGCGATCTTGTCGAGGGCCGAGCGGAGCGGCCCGGCCTCGGCGAGCCCGGGAGCCCCGAGGAGCTCGGTGCCGCGGAGGTACAGCGCCACCGCCTCGGTCCGGGTCAGACGCACCGGGCGGGAGAAGTGATCGGCCATCCGGATCCACACCCGGCTCTCGTCGTCGACGTCGACCTCGACCAGGTCGCCGGGCCCGTACGGCGGCAGGCCGGTCATGAACAGGAGGTTGAGGTCGGCCAGCAGCTCCCGCTCGTCGACCGAGAACAGCCGGGAGAGCTCAGCGACCGAGGTGCCCGGGTTCCGGACGACGTACGGGACCACGGCCAGGAGCCGGCGGAGGCGCTCGGCGGTCCTAGACGGCGGCACGGGCGGCCTCCAGGGCCTCCACGACCGCCGCGCGGACCGCCGCTGGGCCCACCACCCGGGCGTCGGGCCCGAACGACAGCACCCACGACACGAACGCCTCGCCGGCCGCGGCCGGAACCTCGGCCTCCGTCCAGCCGTCTCGTCGGGTGCCGATGGTCCGGGCCCCGGGGACGCCCGCCATGGCCCACCAGGCCACCTTCGGGCTGAACGCCACCCGTGCCGTGGTCTCCGGCTCACCCAGCCCCCACGGGCCCGCCCGGAGCCGATCCGAGGCCCGGAACCCCTCGGGCGGTGGCTCGCCCCGGCCGGCGTCCTCGATCCGGGACGCGATCCGGGAGAGCCGGAACGACCGGGGCTCCTTGCGCCTCCGGTCGCGGCCAACGAGATACCAGGCGCCGCCCCGGAACACCAGCGCCCAGGCGTCCACGTCCCGCCGCCCCGCCCGCCCGGACACCGGCCGGTAGCGGAACCGGATCCGGCGGCGCCCGGACACGGCCTCGGCCGCCTGAGCCAGGTGTGGTCCGGAGGCGTCGACCCCCAGCGTGCCCGACTCCTCGCCGGCCGGCTCGAGGAACCCTCCCCCGGCGCCGAGCGCCAGCTTCCGGAAGGCCAGAGCCGCCTCACCGTCCCGCCCGGGCGCGTGGGCCGCCACGAAGAGCGCCGCGGCCTCATCGGGCGTGAACGTGATGTCGGGGAGCTCGTAGCGCTCTTTCGCGATGCGATACCCCTCCTCCACCTCCCAGGCGTCGGTGGCGACGGTCTCCACGGGGATCCCGACCTGCCGCAGCGTGTCCTTGTCCCGCTCGAACTGTCGCTTCGCCGACGCTCGGTCCGGCTGGTCGTAGGCGGGGAGGGTGCTCCGGATCTCCTCGAACGTGAGGGGCCGGCCGGTCTCCAGGAGCAGCGCCACCAGATTGACCAGCCGTTCCAGCGGGTGCATCGCGGCTAGCATACCGCCGAGGTGATCAGGCTCCGAAGAGGGATCGTGGCTCGGGCCGGGGAGCATCGGCCCGGCGTGATCGAGGTCGAGGTCGAGGTGGAGGGGCGGACGGAGCGGGCGCTGGCGTACCCCGCGCTGACCGGGCCGGTCGCCGTCGGGGACGCCGTCCTCCTGAACACGACCGCGAGCGCGCTCGGCCTCGGGACCGGCGGGTGGGACTTCGTGATGGCGGTCGAGGGTGCCGCGGAGCTGGACCCACCCGAGCCGGGGCACGTCATGAAGCTCCGATACACGCCGCTTCAGGCCAAGGTCCTCGCTGTCGAGGAGCGGGGCGGTCCCCACCGGAGCGCCTACGGGGCCGCCACGGACCTCGGCGGGCTGCCGGTCGTGTGGGTGCCCCTCCACTCGATGCTCGGCGCGGCCTGCGCCGGAGCCAGGGCCGCCGGCGCCGGACGGATCGCCCACGTCATGACCGACGGCGCCGCCCTCCCGGCGTGGTTCTCGCGCCAGATCCCGACCCTGCGAGACGCTGGGCTCGTCGACGCGGTGGTCACGGCGGGGCAGGCGCTCGGCGGTGACCTGGAGGCCGTCAACATCTTCAGCGCCCTGCTGGCGGCACGGGCGGTGGCCGGGGCCGACGTGGTGGTCGTGGCCGACGGGCCCGGCAAGGTCGGGACCGGGACGCGGTGGGGGGCCAGCGACGTGGCGTCCGGCACGGCGCTGAACGCCGCCGGGATCCTCGGGGGCCGCCCGGTGGCCGCACTCCGCCTGAACTTCGCCGATGCCTCGTACCGGCACCACGGGGTCTCCCCACACTCGCTCACCGTGCTCGGCGAGGTCGCGCTGGTCCCGGTCCACGTGGCCGTCCCTGCGCTGGACGACGAACGGCGAGGCATCGTGTGGGAAGCCCTCAAGGCGGCGGGGCTCGAGCAGCGACACCAGCTGGTCGAGGTGACGGGCCGGCCGGCCATCGACCTGCTGGCCGAGCGGGGTGTCCGGGCCGAGACGATGGGCCGATCGGCCGAGGAGGAGCCGACGTTCTTCCTGGCGGCGGGGGCGGCCGGCGTCTTGGCCGGGCGGATGGCCGCCGGGGACTCGAGGTGGCGAGACGAGGCGAGGGGATGAGGGCCAGGAAGCTGGAGATCACGTTCAACGCCTCGGGAGCGGCCGAGGCCGGCGCCAGGGGGCGGGTGGTGGCGGTCGTGGACGTCGTCGACTCCTCGACGCGCGCGGAGGCCGCCGCGGCGGCCGGGGCCGCCGCCGTGCTCGGCGCCTCGCCGGCCGGCGCCCAGGCGCCGGTCCGCCTCGACCCGGGGGCCGTGGGTCGGCGGGCCGCCGGCATCGCCGGCAAGCTGGGCACCGACGTCGTCGTCGTGGCCGAGCCGAGAGTCGGGCCCGAGGATCAGCGGCGGGCCCGCTCGCTGCCCGTGCTCCAGGCGCTGACCACGGCGGGGATCCGCTACGAGCTGGCCGCGAACCAGGGGGCCGAGCTCGTCGACCTCGTCGACGTCGACCGTCGGATCGTCGTGCTCGTGTCGACCACCGGAGGAGCGGCGTTCGACGCGGCCCTGGCCGCCGGGGCGCCGGCGGCGTGCTTCGTCACCACGGCCCGGGTGGCCGGTCGGACCGGCTGGGACCTCGTGGGGACCGGGGCTCGCCGGGCCATCGCGCTCGCCGACGAGCACGCACGGGACCTGACGATCGTGGCGGCCTCGGCGAACTCCGCCGACGACTGCCTGGCGGCCTTCGAGATCGGCCGCCGGGTGATCACCGAGGGATTCCTCCGGGTCTAGGCGACCGGCACGGCCGGCTGGAGCGCCGACCGCAGCAGCCGGAGCGGCTCCGGGTTCAACCGGTAGAACACCCACCGACCCCGCCGCTCCCGGTCGAGCACCCCGCCCTGGTGCAACACCCGGAGATGGTGGCTCACGGTCGGCTGGGAGAGCCCCAGCGGCCCGGTCAGCTCGCACACGCAGGCCTCGGCCCTCGGCCGCGAGGCGATCAGGCTCAGCAGCCGGAGCCGGGCCGGGTCGGCCACGACCCGGAGCGCCCCGGCCAACCTGGCCGCCTCCTCCTCTCCCACCGGGGCCGACAGCACCGGCGGGCAGCAGGCCTCGTCGATCTCCTGGATCAGCCTCATCGCCCCTTATATTGACGCCGGTCGATAGGTTTGTGTCAAGATATCGACCGGTGTCTATATGAGGAGGTGACCGGGCCGATGTGCGAGGAGTGCCTTCCGGGCTGCTGCGGATCCGGCTGCTGCTAGCCGGCCACGAACACGAGGTGCGGGAGGCCGTGGTACGCGGCCTCCCGTTCCACGTCCATCCCGATCTTCCGGGCCACGCCGGCCGATGGGTCGTTCCCCGGCCGAACCAGGGCCACGAGCCGGCGCAGCTGGAGGGGGCCGAAGGCGTGATCGCGGGCCGCGGCGGCGGCCTCCGTGGCGATGCCCTGCCGCCAGCGATCGCGGACGACGTGCCAGATGATCTCGACCTCGGGGATGCCTTCGACCACCGTGAAGGCCAGCCCACAGTCGCCGAGGAACCCGCCCGTGCTCCGCTCCTCGATCGCCCACACCCCGAACCCGTTGGCCCCGTACCGATGGCGGTTCTTCTCGATGAACCCCCTCGCCTCCCGCGGCGAGAACGGGCGCGGGTAGAACCGCATCGTCTCGGGGTCACCGAGCAGCGCGGCGTACGCCTGGAGGTCCTCCGGCTGGAACTCGCGGAGCAACAGCCGCTCGGTCTCCAGGATGACGTCGCTCACATGTGGGCGATCAGCTGCTCGACGCGATCGTCCCTCGACCGGAAGGGGTCCTTGCACAGGACGGTCCGCTGGGCCTGGTCGTTCAGCTTCAGGTGAACCCAGTCCACGGTGTAGTCGCGACGGCGCTGCTTGGCGTGCCTGATGAACTCGCCGCGGAGCCGGGCCCTGGTCGTCTGGGGCGGGTCGTGCATCGCTCGCTGGACCTCCCGCTCCCCCACCGCCCGTTCCATCCTGCCCCGTCGCTCGAGGAGGTAGTAGAGCCCCCGATCTCGGTTCACGTCGTGGTAGGCCAGGTCCATCAGCGCCACCTTCGGGTGCGACAACGAGTAGCCGTGCTTCTGGCGGAAGGCCCGGATGAGCTGGTACTTGGCGACCCAGTCGATCTTCGTCGCCAGCCGGTCGAGGTCGCCGGCTCGCAGCGCCACCACGGCCCCCTCCCACTCGTCCAGGATCTGCCTGGCGTCACCATCGAGGGCCCGGTGATCCGCGAACCTGCGAGCCCGCTCCAGGTACTGCTCCTGGAGATCGAGCGCCGACATCTCCCGCCCGTTCGCCAACCGGACCTTCTTCCGGCACGAGACGTCGTGGCTGATCTCGCGGATCGCACGGATCGGGTTCTCGAGCGTCAGGTCGCGCATCACCGTGTTGTCCTCCACCATCCGGAGGACGAGATCGGTCACCCCGACCTTCAAGTACGTGGTGAACTCGCTCATGTTCGAGTCGCCCACGATGACGTGGAGTCGACGGTACCGCTCGGCGTCGGCGTGGGGTTCGTCGCGGGTGTTGATGATCGGCCGAGAACGGGTGGTCGCCGAGGACACTCCCTCCCAGATGTGCTCGGCGCGCTGGGAGAGGCAGTACTGGGCCCCGCGGGGCCCGTGGAGCACCTTCCCCGCCCCGGCGAAGACCTGCCGGGTGACGAAGAACGGGATCAACACCTCGGCCATCCTGGCGAACTCCCCCTGCCGGGCCACCAGGTAGTTCTCGTGGCACCCGTAGGAGGTCCCCGCCGAGTCCGTGTTGTTCTTGAACAGATAGACCTCGCCGGAGATCCCCTCTTCGTGGAGCCGGAGCTCCGCGGCCGAGAGCAGCGCCTCCAGGACCCGCTCCCCCGCCTTGTCGTGGGCCACCAGGTCGAGGACCGAGTCACACTCGGGCGTCGCGTACTCGGGATGGGAACCCAGGTCGAGGTAGAGGCGGGCCCCGTTCTCCAGGAACACGTTCGAGGATCGGCCCCAGTGGACGACCCGCCGGAACAGGTACCGGGCCACCTCGTCCGGCGACAGCCGTCGCTGCCCCCGGAACGTACAGGTGACCCCGTACTCGTTCTCGAGCCCGAAGATCCGCCGCTCCACGGGCCCCAGTGTAGGCCCGCGATGCGGCGATGGGCGGGAGGGGGGCCGGCCCGGGCCGGCCCCCCCTCACGAGGGGCGGCGTCCCTACCTCTTGAAGACCAGGAGCTCCGCCGCCCGGACGTTGTCGTCCTGGGCGCTGCCGTCCCGGCAGTCGGTCACGTTGATCGGGTCGTCGTCCTGGTCCCCGTGGTAATCGGGGGTGCCCGTGCACTGGTTGTTGGCGACCACCAGCCGAACGTAGCTCGCCCGGACGTCGGGGATGTCGAACGACCGGATGATCAGCTCCGGGGCCCGGGGCCGGGGGGCGATCGACGGGAAGGCGTCCCCAGGGCTCGTGTAGTTGAGGCTGAACTGGTCGTCGCTCGAGCAGTCCGACTCCGGCGTGACCCGGCACGTCCAGATCTCGAACTGCCGGAGCGCCGAGAACCGGCTCTGGCCCCCGGTGTCCCCGCCGGGATCGGTCGGGATGGGGTGCCGCAGCATGGCGCTGACCTGGATCCGCTTGATCCGGTGAGACGCTTCGGAGGGGTCCAGCCGCACCGTGACGGCCTTCCCGACCGCGGGGCTCCCCAGCGAGGCCCAGTTCGTGAGCTCGGTGTCGTCGATCAGCCGGGCCAGGTTGATGCCGTCCCCGGCGATGGTGGCCCCGTTCGCCGAGGAGGCCAGGTTCGTCGGCATGCTGACGTCGCCGGCCCGGACCTGCCCGGCCTTGAGGTCGAGCGAGTACCGCCTGTGGCCGAACCCGGGAGCCTGGGCCAGCAACTCATACCGGCCCGGGACCAGGTCCACGGTCCCATCGAGCGGCGTGGCCGGGTCGGTGTCGGCCACCGGGTTGACGCTGGCCTCGTACCGACCCACGAACAGCCGCGCCCCGACGATCGGGTGGCCGTCCTCGTCGACCGGGTTGAACTCGATCGTACCCTCGGTCGCGAACGGCGACGTGAAGTCGGGGACCGGGTCGGGATCGTTCTGTCCCGCGCTCGATGCGTCCTGGCCGAACCCGCGTCGGGCGAACGTGTTCCACAGCAGATCCTGGTTCGCGCCGCCGAACCGGATCATGTCGGCCTGCAGCATGGCGTCGCGGGCGTCGAGCATGCTGACGGTCCCCACGGCCATCAGCAGCCACGAGTCGAACACCAGCTGGATCCACCGGCGGTTCCCCGGACACGACCCGACCGACGCGGCCCCGGAGGCACACGCGAGCTGCTGGGCGGCCGACCCCGCCCCGTACCGCTCCATCATGGCCATGCGGATGTCGAACTGCGTGGCGCTCCAGATCTCGCCGTCGGCGTGGACCTGGGTGCGGGCCGGGCACGGGTTCATCTGGGTGGCGTTGCATACGAAGTCGTAGCCGACGTCGCTGTAGTTGAGCGGCGAATCCGACATGTTGTAGTTCCGGATCCCCGCGTGCGGATCGCCGGTGACGTAGGCGCCGATCGTGAACGGGCTCTCCCCGCCGACCGGGAGCCATCCGAACTCGTTGGCGATCTCCATCGCCAGCAGGTCGGACCAGCTCTCACCCATGGCCCCGGCCTGGCTCCCGGAGAGGTTGGCGTTCGGGCCGGCGGCCATCCGGTTCGAGATCAGGTGCCCGTACTCGTGAGCGATCACCGACATGTCGAAGTCGCCGTCGAGGCACGGCGCGTAGAACCCCCCCGCGATCGGCTGCCACAGGTACATGTTCGTGATCGGGGCGATCCCGTCCGCCTGGGTGATCTGGTTGGCGTTGTCCCGGGCCGCGAAGGTCGGCGGGCCGCCCACGACGCCGCCGGCCTGGGCGTTCCCCCGCTCGGGGTCGGCCTCAGCGCCGCCCCGGTCGAGGTTCTCCCGCTGGGCGTTCCAGGCGGTCTCGGTGAACCCGAGCCGGTACGACCAGTCGTGCATGAGGTTGTGGCCGACGAAGAGGTTGGCCCGGGCCGCGTCGATATCGTTCCGCTCTGGCGAGGTGAACACGGAGGGGTTGCATCGCTCTTCGAGCCACTGGTTCGTCCACGCGTACTGGTAGTCGCGGCCCGGTCGGGCGGTGGCGAACTCCGTCCCGACCGTGAACGGGTTGGCGCTCATCCAGTTGTGCACGGCGAAGGCGTTGTTGCCGTTCGTGGTCTGGGTCGAGGCCGCCGTGGCCGGATCCACGTCCCACTCGAACGGGGTCGCCCCCGCGTCCTGGGCGATCACGACGTCGCACCCGTCGGCGGGCGTCCAGCACCACGTCGCCCTGGTGTCGGTGCTCGTGTGGTCGAGCAGCGGGTAGCCCTCGAAGAAGTCCCACTTCGGCTCGCCGAGGTAATCGACGTCGTTGAACCGGAGCAGGACCTCACCGGTCCGGGCATCCACGTAGTGCGTGAACGCGGCGGGAACGGCCGCGTCGACGATGGCCGTCTCGTACGCGGCCCGCACGCCGTGCGCGGTCGGCACCGCCACGAGCCGGGCCACGGGGCGGCCCGTGAAGCCCTCGGCATCGAACGTGATCCTGTCGCCGCGGGTGCCGGCCCGGTCGACGTCGGAGGGAGCCAGGTCGTGGCCAACGTCGGCCGCCGCCGCCCGCAGAGCCTGCTCGGCGGTCATCGTGGCCGGCGGGGGGACCGCGGTGTCGTCGGTGAGCGAGGAGGACACCGACACGACCCGCCCGTCGACAACGCCGAGGGCGACCAGGCCCTCGGGGGCTACCTCTACCCCGCCGACCCGCTGCCGCAGGAGCACGGCGGCGCCTCGGCCGATCGGGTTGACCGCCACGAGCTCGAGGTCGGCCAGCTCGGCGGCGGAGAGGCCGAACAGATCGCGGTGGTCGGCCAGGAACGCCACGGCCGCAGCCTCGGGGTTGGCGGGGAGCCCCGTGGCCACGGCGTCCCCGGGATCGAGGATCGACGCGGGCGTGCCGAAGTCGTTCCAGCGGACCATGGCGCCGAGCCCCTCGGCGGCCCGGAGCTGCGCCGCGGTGGGCCGCTCCCGGCCCGCGCGGCGATCCACGTCCGCGACGCTCGACGACTCACCCTGGAAGGAGAAGGGCCGGTCCGGCGTCCGGCGTTCCGCGGCGGCTCCCGCGGGCAGCCACGCGCCGGCCACCACCAGGGCGAACGCCGCGATGAGAGCGGCCATCCGAGCAGGGCGTCGTTCGAAAGGGGCCATCCGTCGCCTCCTTCGCGTCGGGGCCCGCGGGCCAGGCCGAGGGCGTCACGAACCGTTCGAAACCGCCGGAAGGCTAGCACCCGGTCCCGAACACGTGCAAATGCCGCAGGGCGGGTGCCCGAACGCCCACGCCACCCAGAGCGCCGGCAGCACCGCGACGGCCGTCGACGCCGGAGAGCTCGGAGGCCCGGTCGGCGACCGGGTCGATCGCTGGACGTCCCCCTAACCGCCCAGCAGGCGGGTGAGCTCCTCGTCCGGGAGGCGCCGGAACTTCCGTCGTCGCCGGGTCCGGTCCAGCACGGCGGCCTCCAGCCGGGAGCCGTCCAGCGGCTCGCCGTTCTGGCCGGCCAGGGCGTTCGCGCCCAGCTGAAGGGCCTGGTCCAGCGTCATCCCGGCCCGGTACCCCTCCTTCAGCCGCTCGGCCAGCGCCTCGGCCTCGCCGCCCATGGCCACGAACCCGTCCTCATCGGAGACGCTCCCGTCGTACAGGATGTGGAACATCTCGGTGTCCTCTGGCCGCTCCCCCACCTGGGCCACGAGGATCTCGACCTCGTACGGCTTCATCTCCTGGGTGAAGATCGTGGCCAGGCCCTGGGAGTAGGCGTTGGCCAGGCTCTTGGCGGTGACGTCCTCGCGACCGTAGGAGTACCCGCGGACGTCGGCCAGCCGCACGCCGGCGATGCGCAGGTTCTCGAACTCGCTGTACTTCCCCACCGCGGCGAACGCGATGCGATCGTAGAGCTCCGAGATCTTGTACAGGTGGGTCGAGGGGTTGTCGGCGATGAACAGGATGCCGTCGGCGAACTCCAGCGCCACCACGGGCTTGCCCCGAGCGATGCCCTTGCGGGCGTAGTCCGAGCGGTCCTTCATCATCTGCTCGGGCGCCACGTAGAACGGCATGGCCATCAGGACGAGCCCTCCCTGCGGGCCAGCACGGCCTCGAACGCCAGCCGGATCTCGTCGTCGGGAACCTCGTCGACGCCCTCGGCGGTCGCCAGGTACACGCTCGGGTAGATCCCCCGGACCGGATCGGGTCCTCCGGTGGCGGTGTCGGCTTCCGAGGCATCGAGGAGCGACTCCACCGCGGTCTCGACCGCCTCCTCCCGGGCCATGCCGGGCCGCCATCGCTTCTTCAGGCTGGCCCTGGCGTCACGAGAGCCGGACCCGGTGGCGTTGTAGTCCGTCTCCTCGTAGCGTCCGCCGATCGCGTCGTACCGGAACAGCCGCCCGCCGCCCCGGCGGGTGTCGAACCCGCCGTAGATCGGGACCACCACGAGTCCCTGCATCACCAGCGGCAGCGAGCCCCGGATCATCTGGCCGAGCCGATTCGCCTTGCCCTCCAGCGAGAGGATCTCTCCCTCGACCTTCTCGTAGTGCTCGAGCTCGGTCTGGAACAGCCGCACCAGCTCCACGGCCTGGGCGGCCACCCCGGCGATCCCCACCACCGAGTGATCGTCGGCCTGGAACACCTTCTCCATCCGCTCGTCGGCGATCGCGTAGCCCTCGACGGCCCTGCGGTCGCCGGCCATGATCACGCCATCGCCGAACCGCAGCGCCACCACCGTGGTCCCGTGGGGCGGGAGGTGGGTGGGTGCCTCACCCGAGGTCGCCGCCGGCGTCCCCAGCGGTTCCATGCTCCGGACGAGGTCGAAGAAGCTCGGGTTGGCCCCGAACTCGTTGGGCGTCACTGGCCGCCCTTCTGGACATAGGACTTGATGAACTCCTCGGCGTTCTCCTCGAGGACCTCGTCGATCTCGTCGAGGATGTCGTCCATCTCCTCCTTCAGCTTCTCGCCCTTGGCCTTGGTCGAGGTCTGCCCGGCGTCCGCCTCGCCGGCCCCCCCGTCCTTCTTCTGGACCCGCTTCCGTTCCTGCTCGGGCACCGCTTCCACACTCCTTCCTGCCGGGGATCCCTCCCAATTGTAGTTCCTGGGGCTCCCCCCAGGCCCCCGAGGGCTAGCCCTGGAGGAGGTCGACGAGCGTCGCTGCGTCGGCGGCACGCTCGAAGAGGCCCTCGACGTGCTCCCTCGTCCCACGGAGGGGCTCGCGCGTGGGGACCCGCTGGAGGGCGTCCCGGCCGATGTCGAAGATCACCGAGTCCCACGAGGCGGCCACGATCGCGTCGGGGTACCGGCGGATGCAGCCGCCCCGGAAGAACGCCCGGGTGTCCTCGGGGGGCTCCCGCACGGCCCGCTCGATCTCGGCCTCCGGGACCAGACGCTCCACCTTTCCGGCCTGGGCGAGCCGGTGGTACAGGCCCCGGTCCCGCCGGACGTCGTGGTACTGGAGGTCGATCAGCGCCAGCTTCGGGTCATCCCACGCCAGGCCGTCGCGCTCCCGGTACGCGCTGACGAGCCGATGCTTCGCCACCCAGTCGAGCTCGCGGTGGAGCGACAACGGGTCCTCCTCGAGGCCCTCGAGCACCCGCTCCCAGCGCTCCAGCACCGCAGCGTTCTCGGGCGTGTCCTCGTGCTCCTTCGTCCACCGCTTGGCGTGGTCGAGGTACTCCCACTGGAGCTCGACCGCCGTCGCCGTGCGCCCGTCGACGAGCCGGACCGTGGCCCGCACCGTCGGGTCCCACGACACCTCGTGGAGGGCCTGCACGGGGCCGTCCAACGAGAGGTCGGGCAGTACGTCGTCCTCGATCATCTTCAGCACGAGCGCCGTCGTCCCCACCTTCAGGAACGTGGCCACCTCGCACATGTTCGCGTCGCCGATGATCACGTGCAGCCGGCGGTACTTGTCCGGGTCGGCGTGCGGCTCGTCACGGGTGTTGATGATCGGACGCTTCAGCGTGGTCTCCAGCCCGACCTCGGCCTCGAAAAAGTCGGTCCGCTGGCTGAGCTGGTACGTCACGTCGGCCCCGTCCGCGCGGCTCGACTCGACGCCGACCTTCCCGGCTCCGGTGAAGATCTGTCGGGTGACGAAGAACGGCGTGAGGTCCCGGACGATCCGGGAGAACGGTGTGGCCCGGTCGACGAGGTAGTTCTCGTGGCAGCCGTAGGAGTTGCCCTTGCCGTCGGTGTTGTTCTTGTACACGGCGATCCGCTCGCCGGGCGGGAGGAGGTCGCGGGCCAGCTCGAGGGACCGCTCCAGGATCCGCTCCCCCGCTCGGTCGTGCACCACGAGTTCGCGGGGGGAGGCGGCCTCGGGGGTCGAGTACTCCGGATGGGCGTGGTCGACGTAGTACCTCGCGCCGTTCGGCAGGATCACGTTCGCCAAGCCGAGGTCCTCCTCGGTCGGCTCCCGCTCCTGGACCGGCTCGAACCCCCGGGCGTCCCGGAGCGGGCTCTCCTGCTCGTAGTCCCACCGGATCCTGCGGAGGGCCCCGGCGAACGTGTTGATCAGGAGCGAGGAGGCCAGCACGGGGTTGAACTCCGAGATGCCCGGCCCCGAGATCCCGTACTCGGTCTCGATGCCCATGACCTTGGGGATCGCCATGGCGTCAGGATACGGGACGGGGAGCGAACCGGGGCCGGTTCAGAGGTACTGGCCCGGGGTGACCCGCTCGACCTGCCGGCCGGCCTCGCCCTCGCGGTCGCCGAGGAGGGTCCGGACGTACACGATCCGCTCGCCCTTCTTGCCGGAGATCCGGGCCCAGTCGTCCGGGTTCGTCGTGTTCGGGAGGTCCTCGTGCTCCTTGAACTCCGCCCGGATCGCGGTGAGGAGGTCCTCGACCTTGATCCCCTTCTCGCCCTTCTCCAGGAACCGCTTGATCGCGGCCTTCTTCGCCCGGGACACGATGTTCTCGATCATGGCCCCGGAGTTGAAGTCCTTGAAGTAGAGGATCTCCTTGTCGCCGTTCTGGTACGTGACCTCGAGGAACCGGTTCTCCTCGCTGGGCGCGTACATCCGCTCGATGGTCCGCTCGATCATCTGCCGGACCGCGGCCTCCGCGTCGCCGCCCAACGCTTTCAGCTCGTCGTCATGGAGCGGAACGTCGGCGGTCATGTACTTCGACATGATGTCGGAGGCGGCCTGCTGGTCGGGCCGCTCGATCTTGATCTTCACGTCGAGTCGCCCGGGCCGAAGGATCGCGGGGTCGATCAGGTCCTCGCGGTTCGAGGCGCCGATCACGATCACGTTCTTCAGCGATTCGACACCGTCGATCTCCGAGAGGAGCTGGGGCACGATCGTGTTCTCGACGTCCGAGGAGATGCCCGAGCCGCGCATCCGGAAGATCGAGTCCATCTCGTCGAAGAACACGATCACGGGGAAGCCCTCCTCGGACTTCTCCTTGGCCCGCTGGAAGATCAGCCGGATCTGCCGCTCGGTCTCACCGACGTACTTGTTCAGGAGCTCCGGGCCCTTCACGTTCAGGAAGTACGAGTGGATCCCGGTCCGGCCGGTCTTCTCCGCGACCTGCTTGGCCAGCGAGTTCGCCACGGCCTTGGCGATCAGGGTCTTGCCGCACCCGGGCGGTCCGTACAGCAGGACACCCTTCGGTGGGCGCAGCTGGTGCTCCCGGAACAGCTCCGCGTACAGGAACGGGAGCTCCACGGCGTCCTTGATGTCCTCGATCTGCCCGCCGAGCCCGCCGATGTCCTCGTACGTCACGTCGGGGATCTCCTCGAGGATCAGCTCCTCGACCTGCTCCTTCGGCAGGCGCTCCAGCACGTGGCCCGACCGGGCGTCGTAGAGGAGGGGGTCGCCGGGCCGGAGGTGCTCCTCGCGGAGCGCCTTCGAGATCACCGCCACCGCCTCCTCGTCCCCCCGGCCGAGGACCACGACCCGGTCCTCGCCGAGCAGCTCCTTGACCGTGACGACCTCGCCGATGCGGTCCTGGTTGAGGACCTCGACGACGTTCAGGGCCTCGTTGAGGATCACCTCGGCCCCGCGGTGGAACCGGGAGCGGTCGATCTCGGGGTCGGAGTTCACCCGCATCTTCCGGCCGGCGGTGAACACGTCGAGGGAGCCGTCGTCGTTCTCGCCGATCAGCACGCCGAAGGAGGCCGGGGGCTTCGTGAGCTTCTCGACCTCTTCCTTGAGCGCCTCCAGGCGCTCCCGCTCGGTGCGGAGCGCCGTGACGAGCTTCTCGTTCTGCGAGAGCGCCCGGGCCACCTCGCTCTTCGACTCGAGGAGGCGCTCCTCCAGGATCTTCACCTGCCGGGGCGCGCTGTGGAGCCGGCGACGAAGGAGCCCGATCTCGTCCTCCAGGAACTTGACCTGGGTGGTGAGCTCGTGGATCTCCTTCTCGTACCGCTCGATACGCTCGCGCGGGTCGGCGTCCTGCGGCATGTCTCCCGTCCCCCTTCGCCAGCCTCCGAGTATACCCCCGGGTCTGGATCCGTCCTTTCGTAACGCTGTCGGCCCGAACGGCCCTCGGATTGAGTCAGGCGGTCTTCCGCCCCACGGTGACGAA
>JBQGDK010000304.1:0-3730 GCA_052039025.1 Actinomycetota bacterium | reverse complement strand
CATCGCGGACCACCGAGGCCTCGTCCTCCGGGGCGCTCAGCGTGATCTGGACCGTGGTCCCGGTGAACGAGCACGTGACCGAGGCGGCCCGGGCGGCGGTGGGCATGCCGACCAGGCAGACGAAGGCCGCCGTAGCCAGGGCGCGGCGGCGCCGAGGTCCGAGCCGTGGGAATCGCATCCGGAACGCCGTCACCTGATGCCGCCATCCGTATGACGGCGAGCCCACACCCTATCCGGCCACTGCGATCCGGTCAAGGCACCCATCTCCGCCTGGCTCCCCGGGGGGGCCCCGGGGTGTCCCGGTGATACCCTCTGCGTGCTGTGACGTCCAGGAGGCGTTCGGAGTTCTCCACCCTGTACCGAGGGCGGGAGGGCCAGTGGTCCTGGGTCGCCCATCGCGTCACCGGCGTCGGCATCCTCCTGTTCCTGTTCGCCCACATCGTGGACACGGCGCTGGTGGGGTGGGGGCCCGACGCCTACAACCGGGTCGTGTCCGTGTACCACCATCCGATCGTCCAGATCATGGAGCTCGGGCTCGTGGGCGCCGTGATCTACCACGCCCTGAACGGCCTCCGCATCATGATCATCGACTTCTGGCCGGGGGCGACCGAGCACCAGGCTCGGCTGTTCTGGGGGACGATGCTCCTGTTCGCCGCCGCCATGGCCCCGATCAGCTGGATCATGGGCGGCCGGATCATCGAGGAGCTGTTCGGCTGATGGCCGTG
The DNA here is from genome assembly GCA_052039025.1 of Actinomycetota bacterium. GTDB lineage: Bacteria > Actinomycetota > UBA4738 > UBA4738 > CALAEC01 > CALAEC01. The sequence continues at coordinate 3,005 of JBQGDK010000304.1, read as the reverse complement.
GCGACCGAGCCTCGCCGCGTGCCCGACGCCGAAACCGGGCACCGGCCGCGGAGCCGGTTCGAGCTGTGGGCGTGGCTGTTCATGCGGCTCTCGGGGATCCTCCTGCTGTTCCTGGCCGTCGGGCACGTCCTCATCATGCACGTGCTCGATGCCGGGGTGGCCCGGGTGGACTTCGACTTCGTCGTCGACCGGTGGTCGAGCCCCTTCTGGCGCACGTGGGACTGGATGCTGCTGTCGCTGGCGCTCCTCCACGGGGTCAACGGCACGCGGGTGATCATCCAGGACTACGTCCGGCGCCCCGGCTGGCGGCTGGCCTGGAACTGGGCCTTCGCGATCGTGGGGTTCTCGCTGTTCGTGCTGGGCTCGGTCATCGTGTTCACCTTCGACCCCGCGCAGTTCCGCTGAACAGAGACGGATGACCACCACGCACGTCTACGACGCGGTGATCGTCGGCGCCGGGGGCGCCGGGCTGCGGGCCGCCCTGGAGGCCTCGGGCGAGGTCAGCACCGCCGTGATCTCGAAGCTCTATCCCACCCGCTCCCACACCGGCACGGCTCAGGGCGGTGTCTGCGCCGCGCTCGGCAACGTCGAGGAAGACTCCCCGGAGTGGCACGCGTTCGACACGGTGAAGGGCGGCGACTACCTGGTCGACCAGCCGGCCGCCGAGATCATGAGCCGGGAGGCCATCGACCGGATCATCGAGCTGGAGCACTGGGGATTCCCGTTCAACCGGACCCCCGACGGCCGGATCGATCAGCGCCGGTTCGGCGGGCACACCCGCAACCACGGCGAAGCCCCCGTCCGGCGGGCCTGCTACGCGGCCGACCGAACCGGTCACATGATCCTCCAGACCCTGTATCAGCAGTGCATCAGGAGGGACGTCCGCTTCTTCAACGAGTTCTACGTGATCGATCTGCTCATGGTCGATGGCCGCACCGCGGGGGTGGTCGCCTACGAGCTGGCCACCGGCGAGCTCCACGTGTTCCGGGCCAGGTCCGTCCTCTTCGCCACCGGCGGCTACGGAAAGATCTTCAAGATCTCGTCGAACGCCCACACCCTGACCGGCGACGGCATGTCGGTGTGCTACCGGCGGGGCATCCCGCTCGAGGACATGGAGTTCTTCCAGTTCCATCCCACCGGCATCTACAAGATGGGCATCCTGATATCCGAGGCGGTCCGGGGCGAGGGCGGCATCCTCCTCAACGGCGAGGGTGAGCGGTTCATGGAGCGGTACGCGCCCACGATCAAGGACCTGGCGCCGCGGGACATGGTCTCGCGGGCGATCTACCAGGAGATCAAGGAGGGGCGCGGCGTCGACGGGAAGGACTACGTGTACCTCGACGTCCGCCATCTCGATCGCGAGGTCATCGAGACGAAGATCCCCGACGTGACCGAGTTCGCCCGGATCTACCTCGGCGTCGAGCCCACCACGGAACCGGTCCCCACCCAGCCGACCGCGCATTACGGCATGGGCGGGATCCCCACCGACGTCGACGGCAGGGTGGTCGTGGGCCGGGCCGAAGAGTCCGTCCCGGGCCTGTACGCCGCCGGCGAATGCGCCTGCGTGTCCGTGCACGGCGCCAACCGCCTGGGCACCAACTCGCTCCTCGACATCGTGGTGTTCGGCCGGCGCGGGGGTCTCGACATGGCCCGGCACGCCCGGGAGCACGAGCTGGTGGAGCTGCCCCGGGACCCCGAGGCGGACGCCGCGGCCACCCTCCGGGGGCTGCTGGAGGCGTCCGGGGGCGACTCGATCGCGGACATCCGAGCCGAGCTCCAGGAGCACATGTTCGACCTGGCCGGCGTGATCCGGGTCGAGGAGGGGCTCCGCAAGATGCAGGAGCTCCTGGGCGGGCTGCGGGATCGGTACGGGCGTGCGGTCGTGCAGGACAAGGGCCGGGTCTACAACACCGACCTGATGGAGGCCTGGGAGCTCGGTGCACTGCTCGACTGCGCCGACACGCTCGTGTCCGCCGCTCTGGCCCGGGACGAGAGCCGGGGCGGGCACTACCGGGAGGACCACCCGCTCCGCGACGACGATCACTGGCTGCGCCATTCGCTGGCGTGGCGGGAGCCGGACGGCCGCGTGCGCCTCGAGAACAAGCCGGTGAAGATGGGGACCTACGTGCCCATGGAGCGGAAGTACTGATGACCGAGACACCCGAGGTTCGCGAGGGCCCGCCCCGCGAGGAGGGGGCCGCGCCGCCCGAGGACGGCCGCCGGACGGGCACGGTGGCCATCACGGTCCGGATCCGCCGCTACAACCCCGAAGCCCGGCCTGACCCGTGGTGGGATGAGTTCGAGCTGGAGATGGAGCCGTTCGACCGGGTCCTCGACGCGCTCCACGAGGTGAAGTGGCACCACGACGGTACGCTGGCGCTCCGGCGGTCCTGCGCCCACGGCATCTGCGGGTCCGACGCCATGGTGATCAACGGGAAGAACGACCTGGCGTGCAAGGTTCTGGTCAGGGACGTGGCCCCGAAGGTCACGATCGAGCCGATCCGGGGGCTCCGGGTCCTCAAGGACCTGATCGTCGACATGGACACGTTCTTCGAGGGCTACAAGAAGATGCTCCCGTTCCTGATCAACGACGAGGACCCGTCAGAGCGAGAGCGGCTCCAGTCCCCCGAGGAGCGGGAGCGCTACGACGACACCACGAAGTGCATCCTGTGCGCGGCGTGCACGACCTCGTGCCCGATCTTCTGGGGCGACGAGGGCTACGTCGGGCCGGCGGCGATCGTCAACGCGCACCGCTTCATCTTCGACAGCCGGGATCGCGGCGCGAGGGAGCGGCTGGAGATCCTCGGGGAGAAGACCGGCGTGTTCCGGTGTCGGACCACCTTCAACTGCACCGAGGCCTGCCCCCGGGGGATCAAGGTCACCCGGGCGATCCAGGAGGTCAAGCGGGCCATCATGTTCGACCGCTTCGGCTGACCCTCACGTCGTCTCGCGCTCCTGGCCGGCCAGCCGCCGGCGCCGATCCACGTCGGCCTCCGTCAGGAACG
>JBQGDK010000303.1:0-7999 GCA_052039025.1 Actinomycetota bacterium | reverse complement strand
CGCCGGTGCTTCCCGGGGACGATCCGAGAGCGGTTCACCTTCTGCTGGAGGGCCCGGTGGACCACGTCCTCGACCAGCGTCGACTTCCCCGACCCCGACACGCCGGTGACGCAGATCAGCAGCCCCAGGGGGAAGGCCACGTCGATCCGCTTCAGGTTGTGCTCGGCCGCCCCCTTCACCTCCAGGGCTCGCCCGTCGGGCTGCCGGCGGACCCGGGGGGTGGGGATGCTCCGCCGGCCGGTCAGGTACGCCCCGGTGATGGACGGCGCGTGGTCGAGGATCCCCTCGACCGAGCCCGCGTACACGATCTCCCCGCCGGCCTCGCCGGCGCCGGGGCCGATGTCCACCACCCAGTCGGCGGCCCGGATCGTGGCCTCGTCGTGCTCCACCACGATCAGGGTGTTGCCGAGATCGCGCAGCCGGACCAAGGTGTCGATGAGCCGGCGGTTGTCGCGCTGGTGGAGGCCGATCGAGGGCTCGTCGAGCACGTACAACACCCCGACGAGCCCCGAGCCGATCTGCGAGGCCAGTCTGATCCGCTGGGCCTCGCCGCCGGCCAGGGTCCCCGCGGCCCGGGCCAGCGTCAGGTAGTCGAGGCCGACATCGACGAGGAACCCCAGGCGAGCCCGGATCTCCTTGAGCAGCCGCTCGCCGATCATGGCCTCGCGTTCGGAGAGCCGGCCGGGCAGGTCGCCGAGGAACCGCAGCGTCGCCGCCACCGACATCGAGGTGAGATCGGCGATGTTCAGGTCGGCCACCGTCACCGCCAGCGACTCGGGCTTCAGCCGGGCGCCCTTGCAGGCCCGGCACGGCACCTCTCGCATGTACTGCTCCCACCGCCACCGGGCGTGGTCGGAGTCCGTCTCGGCGTGGCGGCGCTCCACGACCGGGATCACGCCCTCGTAGGTGGTCCAGTAGGCCCGCTGGCGACCGTACCGGTTCCGGTACCGGACGTAGATCTCGCGATCCGAGCCGTACAGGATCACGTCCTTGGCGGCCTGGGACAGCTTCCGCCACGGCGTGTCGAGGGAGAACCGGTGCGCCTCGGCCGTGGCCTCCAGCACCCGGCCCCAGTACTCGAGCCGGGCCGAGGCGAACGGCGCCAGGGCGCCCTCGCCGATCGACAGGTCGGGGTCCGGCACGACGAGCGACGGGTCGGTCTCGAGACGGGTCCCCAGGCCGTCGCACGTCTGACACGCCCCGTAGGGCGAGTTGAACGAGAAGTTCCGGGGCGCCAGCTCGTCGAACGACAGCCCGTCGTACGTGCAGGCCAGCTTCTCGGAGAACGTGACGATCTCCTCGCGGCCGTCGGTCTGCACGGCCAGGGCGGCCAGACCCTCGGACAGCTCCAGGGCGGTCTCCACCGAGTCGGCCACCCGCCGGCGGATGTCCGGCTTCGCCACGAGCCGGTCCACCACGACCTCGATGTCGTGCTTGTAGTACCGGTCCAGGCGGATCGGCTCCGACAGCTCCCGGACCTGGCCATCGATCCGGGCCCGGGAGAACCCCCGGCGGGCCAGGTCCTTCAGCAGCCGCTCGTACTCCCCTTTCCGTCCCCGCACCACCGGAGCCAGGACCTGGAACCGCGTCCCCTCGGGGAGGCTCATCACCTGGTCGACGATCTGGTCGGGGGTCTGGCGCCCGATCGGCCGGCCGCACCTCGGGCAGTGCGGGTGACCGATCCGCGCGTACAGGACCCGGAGATAGTCATAGACCTCGGTGATCGTCCCCACGGTCGAGCGGGGGTTCCGAGAGCCGGACTTCTGGTCGATCGAGATCGCCGGCGACAGGCCCTCGATGAAGTCGACGTCGGGCTTCTCCATCTGGCCGAGGAACTGCCGGGCGTACGCGGACAGCGACTCCACGTACCGGCGCTGGCCCTCGGCGTAGATCGTGTCGAAGGCCAGCGACGACTTCCCGGAACCGGACAGGCCCGTGAACACGATCAGCCGGTCCCGGGGAAGCTCCAGGTGGACGTTCCGGAGATTGTGCTCTCGGGCCCCGTGGACGACGATCCGATCGGTGCCCATCGGCCCCCATTGTACCGGGGCCGTCCGACGACTCCTCAGGGCGGCGAGACGGTTCGGGCGAACGACACGCGGATCACCGCCGACAGGAGTGAGGTCGCGGCCGTGGCCGCCAGCGCGGCCACCGGCAGCCCGAGCACGGAGAGGACCGCCACGAGCAGGAGGCGGCCGTCCCGTCCGCCCAGGAGCCAACCGATCCGACGCTCCGAGGGCGGCTCCAGGCCGAGTGCCGCCACGCGATCCTTCGTGGCCATCGACAGCATGGAGCCCGCGGTCGCCGCCGTGACCAGGACCACCACGGCCGTCGCCGAGGTCCCCGCCCCGACGGCCCACACGCCCAGGGCCGCGCAGATCGCGGCGTCTCCCAAACGGTCGAGGACGCCGTCCAGCAGCGTGCCCCTCGGCCCGGCCCGAAGCTGGAGCCGGGCCACCTCGCCGTCGACCCCGTCGAGCACCGAGCACAGCTGGACCAGGAGTCCCCCGGCCACCCCGAAGCCCGCGGCCAGGACGGCGGCAGCCACCAGCCCCACCGCGAACGCCACCGCCGACAGGAGGTCCGGGTTCGGCCCGAACCTCGCCAGGAGCCAGGACAGCGGGACCGACAGCCGACGGTTCAGGAGCCGGGCCACCGGGCCGTCGCCGGCGCGGGGCAGGTCCGCCCGCAGGAGGCGGGAGGCCCTGGCCAGGTCCTGGGGCGTGTCGACGTCCTGCCACCACGTCCCGGCCCGGATCGGGACGGCCCTCATCGGGACGGTGGCGGCGAGCTCGGTGACCGCGGCGGCCAGCGACCCGTCGCCCCGGGCCCGGCTCCGACGGGTCGCCTCGAACACCTCGCGGGGAAGGACGAAGGCCCCGGCGTCGACGGTCGGCGAGTCCGTGTCCTTTCCCAGCTCGAGCACCCGCCCGTCCGGGTCCACCCGGGCCTTCGTGGCCTCCTTCCACACGTCGGGGTCGGGGGCGGGGTCGACGAGGACCGACGGCCGAGCGGCGCCGGCCAGGTCGGCCAGGGCGGGCTCCGCGAACACGTGGTCGGCGCTGACCGCCAGGAACGAGGGCTCATCGCCCACCGGGGGCTCCGCGGCGGCGAGCGACGCCCCGTTCCCCTCCTCCCAGTCTGGCGCTTCGATCACCTGGACCCGCCCAGGCGCGGCCCGCTGCGCCACGGCCGCCACCGGGCCGGCGTGGTAGCCGACCACCACGATGACCCGCTCGACCCCCACCGCCAGCAGCGTTCGGATGGCCCGCTCGACCAGGCGGAGGCCGCCCAGCCGGACCAGGGCCTTCGACCCGCCGCCCGTCACCGCGCGGAGCCGCTCGGAGCGGCCGGCGGCCAGGACCACCCCCACCCGGGGGACCGCGGTCATGGCGGCATGGTACGGGGTCAGGGACCGACCCGGACCGTCCCTCCCCGGATCACCAGCCCGACCCGGCCGAGGGCCTCCAGTTCCTCGAACGGGTCTCCGGCCACACCGACCAGGTCGGCTTCGGCACCCACACGGATCGGCGACAGCGTCATGGACCGAAGGATCGTGGCGGTCTCGAGCCCGGCCTCCGTGAGGTGACGCACCTCACCGAGGTGGAGCCCCGGCGGGATCGGGCCGTTGCCGAGGTCGGTCCCGTACCGCACCCGCCCCCCGGCGGCGGCGAACCGCCGGAGGTTGTCGATCGCGGTTCCGAGCGCCCGGGGGTCTCCCCCGTGGATGTCGAGCGTGCTCACCACGGCCGTGATCCTGGCGAGGGCCTGGACCACCTCGTCACCCAGGCGCTCGGTCCACGGGGAGTGAGCCAGCTCGTCGACCCCCGCGCCCAGCGCCCGCTCGGCCTGCCCGCGACCCTGCGCGTGCGCGGTCACGGCCAGACCACGAACGTGGGCGGCCTCGCACACCGCCAGGAGCTCGGCGTCGGTGAGCGTCGGCCCGGCCTCGGCGTTCAGGGCCACCTTGATCACGGCCGGGTCCGAGGAGGCGATCCGGCCCACGGCGGCAGCGGCCTCCTCCGGGCCCTCGACCTCGAGGCCGGTCCCCGGCGGCGCCCATCCGGAGCGCGTCGGGTAGCCGGCTCGGGCCGTGATCATGGGGCCCGCAGCGGCGATGGCCGGTCCGTCCCAGTCCGTGGCCTGGGAGATGTCGGCCAGCGGGAACACGTCTTCCGGCGGCCAGCCGAGGTCCCGGACCGCCGTGACCCCACCGCGGAGGACCGCCCCAGGGTCGGCCAGGCCGATGTGGACGTGGTGGTCGACGACCCCGGGGAGGAGGAACCAGTCCCCCCGGACCTCCTCGTCCGCTTCGGGCGCCTCCCAGGCGGGGCCGACGAACCGAACCCGCGACCCGTCGAGCACGACCGCCGGGCTCTCCAGGACCTCGCCGACGCCGGCCCAGGCCCGGACGCCCCGGACGCGCAGGCTAGCCGACCCCCGCCTCCTTCAGCGCCTCGAGCTCCTTGCGGAGGTCCCGGACCTCATCCCGGAGCCGGGCGGCGTACTCGAACCGGAGGTCCTTGGCCGCCTCGTGCATCTCCTCCTCCAGCGTCCGGATCAGGCGGGCCAGCTCATCGCGGGGCAGCTCGGGATGCTCGCGGGCCCGTCGCCGTCGCTTCTCGGGCCTCGGGGCGCCGCCCTCGGCCTGGATCGACAGGAGGATGTCCGAGACCTTCTTCCGGATCGTCTGGGGGTCGATCCCGTGCTCGCGGTTGTACTCGAGCTGGATCTTCCTGCGCCGCTGCGTCTCCCCGATCGCGCGCTTCATGGAATCCGTGACCTCATCGGCGTACATCAGCACCGTCCCCTCGACGTTCCGGGCGGCCCGCCCGATCGTCTGGATCAGCGAGGTGTCCGACCGCAGGAACCCCTCCTTGTCCGCGTCGAGGATCGCCACGAGCGAGACCTCCGGCAGGTCCAGGCCTTCGCGCAGGAGGTTGATCCCGACGAGGACGTCGAACTCGCCGAGCCGGAGGTCGCGGAGGATCTCGATGCGCTGGATCGTGTCGACCTCCGAGTGCAGGTACCGGACCCGGAGGCCCATCTCGATCAGGTAGTCGGTGAGGTCCTCGGCCATCTTCTTCGTCAGCGTCGTCACCAGCACCCGCTCGTCGCGCTCCGACCGCCGGCGGATCTCCTCGATCAGGTCGTCGACCTGGCCGCGGGTGGGACGGACCTCGACCCGGGGGTCCACGAGCCCCGTGGGGCGGACGATCTGCTCGACGACCCGCTTCGACACGCGGAGCTCATGCGGCCCCGGCGTGGCCGACATGAACACGGTTTGCTTCACCCGGGCGGTGAACTCGTCGAACGTCAGCGGCCGGTTATCGACGGCGCTGGGGAGCCGGAACCCGTGCTCGACCAGCGTGCGCTTCCGGGTCATGTCGCCCTCGTACATCCCGTGGATCTGGGGAACGGTGACGTGGGACTCGTCGATCACGCACAGCCAGTCATCCGGGAAGTAGTCGAGGAGCGTGTACGGTGGCTCGCCCGGCTGCCGGCCGTCGATGTGCCTGGAGTAGTTCTCGATCCCGGAGCAGAAGCCGAGCTCGCGGAGCATCTCCAGGTCGTGGTTCGTCCGCATCCGCAGCCGCTGAGCCTCCAGCAGCTTGTTCTTGGACTCCAGCGTCTGGAGCCGCTCGGCCAGCTCACCCTCGATCGCCCCGATGGCCCGGGCCATGCGGTCCCTGGAGGCGACGTAGTGGGTGGCGGGGTAGATCCAGGCCTCCCCCAGCTCCTCGAGCACCTCGCCGGTGACCGGGTCGACTCGCGTGATCCGCTCCACCGAGTCCCCCCACAGCTCGACCCGGATCAGGGTCTCCTCGTACGCGGGGTGGATCTCGATCGTGTCTCCGCGCGAGCGGAACCGCCCCCGGGCCAGCGCCTGGTTGGTGCGCTGGTACTGGATATCGGTGAGCCGCTCCAGGGCGAAGTCCCGATCGAGCGGGACGCCCTTGATGACCCGGAGGACCTGGCCCATGTACTCCTCGGGGGTCCCCAGGCCGTAGATGCAGGACACGCTGGCCACGATGATGACGTCCTCCCGGGTGAGCAGGGCCGCCGTGGCCGAATGGCGGAGTCGTTCGATCTCATCGTTGATCGTGGCGTCCTTCTCGATGTACAGGTCGGTCTGGGGGACGTAGGCCTCGGGCTGGTAGTAGTCGTAGTAGGAGACGAAGTACTCCACGGCGTTGTCGGGGAAGAACTCCCGGAACTCGCTGGCCAGCTGGGCCGCAAGCGACTTGTTCGGCGAGATCACCAGCGTCGGCCGCTGAACCCGCTCGATCGTCCTGGCGATCGTGTACGTCTTGCCCGAGCCGGTGATGCCCAGCAACGTGAGGCGGTCCTCGCCGGCCCCCAGCCCCTCGGCCAGCTCGTCGATGGCCTGGGGCTGGTCTCCGGCGGGCTCGAAGTCGGACACCACGCGGAACGGCGGCACGGTCCGATGGTAGCGCGGTCAGAGCGGGCGGCGGCCGGCGAACCCGCTGTTCACGTCGTGCCAGTGGGAGACCCGGTCCTCATCGGGCCGCCAACACAGGTAGACCGTGCGACCCTCTCGGCGGGTGGGGAAGTCCACCAGCCCGGTGTCGGGGTCTCGCAGGATGATCCCGGCGGCGGCCAGGGCTTCCACGTCCTCGCGGAGCGTCCGGGCGGCCTCGAGGTAGGCCGCGCCCTCGCTCCCGCCGCCGTCGGCCGGCGCCGCCCGGCGGACCACCTCGGCGGAGCGGAGGACGACGGAGCGGGCCTCCCGGATGCGGACCAGCCGCTCCCGGAGCGCCGGCAGCTCCCCGTTCGCCTCCTCGACCGTGAAGAACCGCTCGTCGGCCACCGGCCGAGGTTACCTGCCCCGGGCCTCGGGGAGGCAGGGCAAGCGGGACAGGATGGCCGAGGGGAAGACGGCGGCCAGCCCCGACTCGAACCGGAGCAGGTCGCTCGCCACCTGTGCGAGCGTGTGGCCGTTCTCGGCCAGCTCCTCCTCGTCGAGGAACACCTGGGTGGTCTGGACCTGTTCGACGAGCGGGTGGCCGTCGCCGTCGTCGAACCGCGACGTGATGCGGGCGCCGATCGCGCTCATGTCGATCCGGCGGCCACCGGCCGGCTCGGGCTGTGAGCCGTGGTCGGCGGTGACGATCAGGGCCCACCGGCCCCGTCCGACCCGGCGATCGAGGATTTCGACGATCTCCGCGAGCGCGGCGTCCTGCTCACGGATGGCGTCGCGCATCTGGAGGCTGTGGAGGCTCCACCGGTGACCGACGTAGTCGATCAGCTTGTAGTTGAGGTACAGGAGATCGGGGACCTCATCGCCGCCGAACCCCTCGCGGCCGACAACCTCCTCGACCAGCCGGGTCTCGAACGGGATCCGCGCCGGCGTGTCGAAGCCGTTCCGGAGCGCCTCGATCGGCTCGCCCCGCCAGGCCCCGTCGGCCCGCCCGTCGAGGAGGTCCGCCCCCCGGTGGTACTCGGTGATGAACGGGAGCTCGTTCACGTACCCCGGCGTGGAGAACGCATGCCGGCTCGTCCTGGTGACGCCCCAGAACCCCCGGGGGTTCTCGTAGCCCCTGCGGCGCTTCAGCACCGCGATGTCCCGGTCCCCTCCCTCCCACGCGGCCCCGTGCCCCACCAGCCCGAGCTGGACCTGGGCGCTGCCGATCATCCCGATCAGCGGGACGTTCCCGGACGACTCGTCGTAGAGGTCCGCCAGCGAGGGCTCCCGGAGGTACGCGGGTCCCTGGTCCCACGGGTCGGCGATACGGCCGTCGATCCGCAGGGCGTTCCCGATCAGCCCGTGCCGCCGCGGGAACGTCCCGGTACCGATCGTGGCGTGGATCGCGGCGCTGGTCGAGGGCGAGGACCCGACCGAGGCTCGCTCGTACCACGTCCCGCTCCCGGCGAGGCGCCGCAGGTTCGGCCAGGCCGCCGGCCACTCGTCGAGCACCCCGCGCCCCCCGCCGTCCCAGACCAGCGTGACCACCAGCCGGACCGGGCCGGCGCCGTC
>JBQGDK010000302.1:0-11771 GCA_052039025.1 Actinomycetota bacterium | reverse complement strand
CCGAGGACCATGGAGACCCCCACCGCCGAGGGACCCGGCGCGGCCGTATCGACCTCTGCTCGAGCCCACGGTCGGCCCGCGCCTTGGCCCGGGGGGGCCGTATCGTGGCCTCATGGGGAGGCCCGCGCTCCTGTTCCTGGCGGCGCTCGTGGGCGCGGCCGCCTGCGAGTCGGCGACCCCCGGAGCGCCGCCGCCGCCCTCTCTGCCGCTCCCCGCCCCCACCCGGTCCCCGGCCTCGCCGACGCCGACACCGGATCCGGGCGCGGCCAGGGTCCGGCTGGTCCGGGTGGCCGTCCTCGACCAGCCCCTGGCCCTGGCCACGCGACAGGGTGACGACGCGCGCTACGTGGCCGAGAAGACCGGCCGCGTGGTCGCCCTCCGGCGAGGGCGGCCGAGCCGAACGGTCCTCGACCTCTCCGGCGAGGTCTCGGACGCGACCGAGCAGGGCCTCCTCGGGCTGACGTTCTCGCCCGACGGAACGTTCCTGTACGTGAACTACACGGACCTCAACGGCGACACCAGGATCCACGAGTTCGCCATGGGGACGGACGGCGTGGACCCGGGGGCCCGGCGGGAAGTGCTCACGGTCGACCAGCCGTACAGCAATCACAACGGCGGCCATCTCGCGTTCGGGCCGGACGGGTACCTGTACATCGGCCTCGGCGACGGCGGGAGCGCCGGTGATCCCGAGGACAACGCCCAGGACCTCGGCACGCTCCTGGGGAAGATGCTGCGCATCGACCCCCGGCCCCGCGATGGGCGCGGCTACCGGATCCCCGGCGACAATCCATTCCGGGGTCGTGAGGGGGCTCGCCCGGAGATCTGGGCCTCAGGGCTCCGGAACCCGTGGCGGTACTCGTTCGACCGGGAGACCGGGGACCTGTGGATCGGCGACGTCGGCCAGAGCACTCGGGAGGAGATCGACGTCCAGGCCGGCGGTTCGCCCGGGGGCGAGAACTACGGCTGGGACGCGTACGAGGGCACTCTCCCCTTCGAGCCGCCGTTTCCCGACGACACCGTCGGACCCGTGTATGACTACGGGCGGACCAGGGGTGCCACGGTGATCGGCGGCCACCTCTACCGTGGTGCGGCCATCCCGGCGCTGGGCGGCGCCTACCTGTTCGGCGATCTGTACGACCCGCGGATCCGCATGCTGGTGCCCTCTCGGGACGGCTTCCGACATCTCGAGCTTGGGGTGCGCGTCGACAACCTCGTGTCGTTCGGCGAGGACCAGACTGGCGAGCTCTACCTCCTGTCGATCGCGGGCCCGGTCTACCGGCTGGCACCGGCCTGAACCCCACGGAACCCGTTGCGGTGGAATGGTTCTCACGCCAGCCTCCCGGGCGGTACCATTCGGAGCCATGGGAACGACGTCGGCCCCGGTCGAGCTCGAGCGCCCCTCGGCGCGCGAGGATGTCGAGCCGGACCGCTTCTGGGTCGTCACGGTGTGGAACGACCCCATCAACCTGATGTCGTACGTGACGTACGTGTTCCAGAAGCTCTTCGGATACCCCAGGCCGAAGGCGCACCGCCTGATGCTGCAGGTCCACACCGAGGGACGGTCCGACGTGGCTCACGGCAGCCGGGAGCGCTGCGAGCACTGGTGCTCTCGGCTCCACGCCCATGGGCTGTGGGCCACGATGCGCCGGGACTGACCGTGACCCCGAGGCGCGTCGAGCGCACCCGTAGGGGCCGATACCGTCTCCGGCTTCCGGAGCACGAGCGGGAGGTCCTTCGGTCGCTGCCGGGCCAGCTCCGCACCCTGCTTGGAACCGACGATCCCGCTCTCCGGCGCCTGTTCCCGCCCGCGTACCGGGACGATCCCGATCGCCAGGCCGAGTACGAGGGCCTGGTCGGCCCCGAGCTGACCCGGGAGCGCCTCGACGCCCTCGGGGTGGTCGAGCGGACGATCGACGCGTCCCGGTTGAGCGAGGAGGAGGTCACCGCCTGGCTCGGAGCGGTCAACGACCTCCGCCTGGTCCTCGGCACCCGCCTCGAGGTCACCGAGGACATCTACGAGGAAGGCCTGCCCGAGGATGACCCTCGAGGTCCGGCCTTCGCGCTGTTCGCCTACCTCGGCTGGCTCGAGGAGGACATCGTCGAGGCGCTCGCCGGAGGGCTCCCCGACGCGGGTGAGGATCCGCAGCACCACGGGTAGATACGGGCCGAAGGAGGTGGAGACCTTGGCGACGCAGCGGCAGCGCAGCGCGGCCAGGCGCAACGTCCGGAAGGCCCAGGGGGCTGCCCGCAAGAAGCGGACCATCGCCCACCTGCCGAAGGCGACGCGCCGGGACCTCGGACGGCAGGCCGCCAAGGGGCGGAAACGGAAGCGGGGTCAGCTCTCCGGACGGAACCTCGAGGACCGGACCCGGCAGGAGCTGTACGAAGCGGCCAGACGCCGTCGGATCGCGGGACGCTCGAAGATGGGCAAGTGGGAACTGATCCGGGCGATCCGGAAGGCGAGCTAGGCTAGTCGGGCAGCGCCTTGATCTGCCGCTCGGTGAGCTTCCGGGTCGAGGGGGACAGCCGGAGCCCCGCCATCCCGATCCGAGCGGCGATCCAGGCTCCCTCTTTCAGCATCTCGACCTTGAGCCCGCCGTCGTCGGCATGGAGGACCCGCAGGATCAGCCCGCTCTGAGTTCGGTAGACCTCTGGGACCGCCACTGACCGTCAGTCTACCGCGCTCGGCTCGTCCGTGCCGGTATCGTGACGGGATGGACCAAGCCGACACGCCGGCCACGAGGGCGGTCGAGGGCACCGGCCTCGCCGTCACCGTGGTCAGGACCGATCCCCCGTCGAGCGTCGAGGAGAGCGCGACGCTTCAGGGCATCCCGGTCGACCGGCTCCTCCGGACGATCGTGGTCCGGCGGGGCCACGACGATTACGTCTTCGTGCTCGTCCCCGGGGGTCGCGAGATCGACTGGCCGAAGCTCCGGGCGGCCCTGGGCGTGAAGCGCCTCTCGCTCCCCGACGAGGGCGAGGCCCGCGACGCCACGGGGTACGAACGGGGCGCGATCACCCCATTGGGCTCGACGCGGTCCTGGCCCGTCCTTGCCGACGCGACCGTGGCGGGCTCCGGGCTCGTGGCGATCGGCGGGGGGGCCAGAGGCGTCAACCTCCACCTGGCCCCGGGAGACCTGATCCGTCACCTGCAGGCCACGGTCGCCGACGTGACGCGGCCCGCCCGGACCTGACGCCTTAGCCGGCCAGCCGAGCGGTCACGGAGAGCTCGACGTTGCCCTGGAGCGCCTTCGAGACGGGACAGTTGTCCTTGGCGTTCTCGGCCGCCTGGCGGAACGCGCCCTCGTCGATGCCCGGCACGGCGCCGGTGACCTGGAGCGCGGAGGACGTGATCCCCGTCCCGGGCACGAAGGTGACCGTGGCCGAGACCTCCAGGCGCTCGGGGGTGACCCCGTCATTCGCCAGCGCGTTGGAGAGCGCCATCGAGAAGCATGAGGCGTGTGCGGCGGCGATCAGCTCCTCGGGGCTCGTCAGCCCCTCGGCCTCCCCGGTCCGAACCGGCCAGGAGACGTCCAGGGGCCCGAACGTCCCGCTGCCCACCTGCTCGATCGTCCCTCGTCCGGTCGGCAGGTCCCCCTGCCAGGTCACGCTCGCGGTCTTCTCCGCTGCCATCGATCCTCCTCCTCACGGTCGGCCCGACGGGTCGAGGGTACCCAGGATGAAGGCCGACGTCGCCGAGAGCCAGGCCCAGCCGAGGACCACCGCCCCGGTGGAGGCCAGGGTGGCCGCTCCGCGGGTCGGTGCCGTGGCGATCCCCGCCGAGCCGGCCGGCAGCGACGCCGCCGTCGCCAGGAGGACGAGCGGCTGGAGCGATGACGTCACTGGTACGATCCGCGCGTGACCCGCGCCGTCCTCTGGCACAACCCGTTCGACGAGAGCACGGAGCTGTGCCGGCTCATCGAGCTCGACCGGGGGTTCGCCCTCGAGGGCGTGGTCCTCGCCCCGGCGAACGGCCAGCCGGCCAGGGTGGACTACCGGGTCGAGGCCGACGAGGGCTGGCGAGCCCGCTCCGCGCGGCTCCGAGTCGAGGCGGCGACCTGGGCCCGGGAGATCCGGCTGGAGCGGAACGACGACCGCTGGCTGATCGACGGGCGGCACGACCCGTCGCTCGACGGGTGCGTGGACGTGGACCTCCGCATCACGCCGGCCACGAACACGCTGCCGATCCGCCGCCTCCGCCTCGCTGTGGGCGGGAGTGCTGCAGTCACGGCCGCCTGGGTGGGCTTCCCCGAGCTCGAGGTGCGGCCCTTGGCGCAGACCTACGAGCGGGTCGGCGACGCCTCCTACCGGTACCGGTCGAACGGCTTCGAGGCCGACCTCGAGGTCGACGACACCGGGATCGTGGTGAGATACGGCGAGGCATACTGGCGGGCGATCGCCTCCGCCCCGACGAAGGGCCTCCCCTCGACTCCGGGGGGATGAAGCCCCTCGTCGAAGCTCGTAACCTCAGCCCCCGGAGTAGCTGTGAACATCGAAGTCCATGCCGTCCGTGAGCGGCCAGTCGCACTGGCGGCCGCGGGATGAACCGTCCGAGCGTGGTGGTCCACGTCGCGGTCTCGCTGGACGGGGCGACCACCGGCTTCCCCGTGGACGTCAGGCGGTTCTACGAACTGGCTCGCACGTGGCAAGCGGACGTAACCCTCGCCGGCGCGGACACGATCCTGGCCCAGGAGAGCGAGCTGGCCAGGGTCCCCCGGCCGGGCCCCGCCGCCGACGCTCCGCTGCTCGCCGTCGTTGATAGCCGAGGGCGGGTCCGTGAGTGGGAGGCCCTCCGCGACTGCGGCTACTGGTCGGGCGTCGTGGCCCTCCGCGCTCGCGCGACACCGGTGCGCCCGGAAGGCACGCAGGTTCCGGAACTCGTCGTCGGAGCGGAACGGGTCGACCTGGCCGCTGCCCTCGAGACGCTGGCGCAGCAAGGAGGTCGGCTCGTCCGGGTGGACAGCGGCGGAGCGCTCATCGGCGTTCTGCTCCGTCAGCACCTCGTCGACGAGCTGAGCTTCCTCGTCCACCCCTGCACGGCCGGCGCGGCAGGCGACCGTCGGTGGCACGGTACCGAGCCTGTCGCCGCACTCCCTTTCACACTGATAGCCGCAGCGCCGCTCGACGACGGGCTCGTCTGGCTCCGCTATCGCATCCGCGGGCCCGCCTCCCAGACCCAGTGAGGGGCCTCCCCGGGTTGCTGATCGGCACAGGAAGGGCCGGGGTGGTCCTTCCCGTGTGGCGAAGTCGCCCAGGAGGAGGTAGGCCCCTCTGGATCGTTCATGATTCCCTCCGTGGCCTCTCCGTGTGGGCGGGTTCCAGCATGTCCCCGAACCATCCGTCCACGATGCCCCGACACATCACATCGGAGGGAGGCTTGAACCCCAACGGGTTTATTCGCCACTGGGCCCTCAGCCACCCGCGTACGCGGCGGGCTCGACGTCTGACGGCCCTCCAATGCCCTGACCTGCACCGTCTGTTGACAGGGGAAGGGTCGACGTGCCCCCGGGAAGGTCCTCACTGGAGCCTTCGGCCAGGAGAGGGAGGTCGTGCCGATCCCGCGGTGTTCGGCTACCATGGCCCAGGTCGGGCGCGGAGAAGCCATGCGGAGGACGATACGGCGGATTCTGCTTCTGACCGTGGCCTCTCTCCTGCTGGCCATACCCGCCGGAGCGCACGAGACCGGGGTGGACATCCTCCGGTGCTGGGCCGTGAACTTCAACCCGACCACGTGGCGGGGGAAGTGCTTCACCTGGGGGTTGGAGGGCAAGGACGTTCGCCTGGTTCTCCGGGTGAAGGCCCGGTGGGACATCGTGGTGAACGACACGACGTACCATCAGGAAGCCGCGACCCGTCGCAACGTGCGAAGCTGCCTATGCTTCCCACCTCCAGAGAAGGTACGCGGCGGCGGAGCCCTGCCGATGCCCCACAAACCCTTCCTCACCGATGAGGAGATCGCCAGGGAGGCCCACTCCCACCCCACGGCTGTCCTCGTCCGAGTGATTCACGCCCATGAACGCCAGTAGCCCAACCACATGCTCGATCGAGGGATGGGGGCCACCCCCGAGGAGAGGCTCCGGAAGAAAACCAGGACCGCGGTGAGCGAACTCCGTCAGTTGCACAGCCGTGTCGGAGGAAAGAACCCTCGCCCGGGGCTACCCAGACCTAGGCCCTCAACCTAAGGGGTCCAGCGCATCCGCGGACGTCATATTTGCGCTGGTCAGTCCACCCTCGCGTCGCGTGCCGTCCGGTTGGAGTCCCACTGTTCGCCACGGTTCGTTAGACGGTGTGTTAGACGGATACGTTCGTGGTAGGTGCACAGTCCCGAGCCGTTCCACCGACCTGTTGACGCGGGAGGCTGAGGGTGGCACCCGTGCACGACCTCACCGGAGCCTCCGAGAGAGCGCCAGGTAGTTCGCTCGGTGTCATCGATCCCTGGTCGTAGATCTCGTCGAGGGCAGCCTCGGCGGCCTCGATCGCCACCAAGGCGGCGAGGACCTTGCCGTTGACCCTTCGAAGGAGCCCCCGAGCCTTCCCCCAACGGTGTGGGACCAGCCCGTGGGGTCCGAGACGCTTGTGCTCTTCACCTTCGCCTGACCGTTGCCGGACCGTCGGAGCCCCGTAGGCGTAGTCGTAGGCGGGGCCGTACTCCTTGCCGATCCGGACGGCGATGGCCCTCAGGTCGATCAGGTCGTCGACGAGCTCGCGGGGGTTTCCGGGGGGGCCGTCACCCGGGGGATGCTACGCCACAAGAACGACAGCCGTACTCGGTCAACGGAGAAGGGGCGGCACTTACGCGCCGCCCCTTCTGGGTACCTCAGCCGGTTGCTACGCCACCACGTGCGCGCCAGCGAACGAGCACGTGTTCGGTGAGGACGGAAGGCTCACTGCGGTCATCACGCTGACCATGACCAAGGTAGTTCCGTCCGGGGCCACCGCCACGCCGTTCGCGACGTTGGCCTCGATATCCGTGGTGTCGGCCGTCACGTCGATAACCGGGCCCCAGTCGCGGTCGGTCGCCGGAGTGTTCGCGTCCAGGTCATTCGTCTCGTCCTCGGCGTCGAACGAGGAGTTGTCCTGGGTCGTGGAGATGCGGAGGTAGGCCTCGTCGTCCCCGGCCACGTCCAGGTCGCAGGATGCGGTCAGGGTGAACGGCCCGTGCGTGAGGATGACCTGTGACTGTCCGTCCCCGAGCTGAAAGCGCTTCGTCTCGACCAAGTTGTCGGCGTCGGCGATCATGCCCGGCACGAGCTTCTTGATCTGCTTCTTGGCGATCTTCTTAATCTGAGCCTTGGTCACGGGCGCGGCGCTGAACGCCGGGCTCACTACCGCGAGCGCCAGCACTGCCACGGCCACGACGCCCAGGGCGCGGCCCACACGGGATGACTTCATGCCCACTCCTCTCTTTCCCCCTCGTGCTTCGGCCCGGACCGGGGGGTTGGAGCCGGACGGCGGCAAGGTAGGCCAGGATGCCCAATCGGTCAATAGGAACA
The DNA here is from genome assembly GCA_052039025.1 of Actinomycetota bacterium. Taxonomy (GTDB): domain Bacteria; phylum Actinomycetota; class UBA4738; order UBA4738; family CALAEC01; genus CALAEC01. Next base: position 4,278 of record JBQGDK010000302.1, on the reverse strand, counting down.
GGGGGAAGGACCTGGGGTCGAGGAGGCCACGGCTGCCAAGGGCCTCCCCGATCCTAGGCAGCGAAGGGGTGAGGCCGGTCATCACGCCGCCTGGGGACCCCCGTCGCTCGCTGCCTCCCCAGGTCTCACGACCGGGACCCCCCACGCCTATCTGAGGCCCAAGACCTGGCCGTGGTGGTGGCCCCACTCGAGGCGGTCCTTGGAATCCAGTCGGCGCTTCGTGCTCGGCCTCGATCGCGTCGAGATCCCTCGGCCAGGTTCTGCCCGGAAGGCGATCACGTTGCCGCGCTCGTCGACGGAGGCCGAGAGGCGACCCGAGATGGCCAACCGTCGTTGGAGGTCTAGGCCCTCAACCTCGTTGCGCTCGCTGGTGTCGCTCTGTGCCGCCCTGTGCCGCGACGTGCGGAAATGGGTCCTCGTTCGTGTCGTCCTGTGCCGCCCTGTCCGCCCAGTGCCGTCTCGTACGTTTGCAGTCCGTTGCAGAAGCTGACCAAGCTTGGCTTAAGCGCGGCGGAGGGCTAGGACCACCAGCATCCCGGCCCAATCGAAGGACTCTCGGACCTCGCTACATACTGCGACGGTCCATTCAGGTCGTGACCGGACGGCTCTGCAGCAGCCAGATCTCACGGGCCACAAGCGCCCACTCGACGTCTTGCGGACCCCCAAACAGTCTTGTGCACCGCTGAGCCAGTTCGGCTACGGCCGCGAGGGTGGGGGAATCGAGGCAGGGCACATCGCGCGGGTCGGGTTCGACCGGCACTTCTTCCGTCCCCTCCTCCCTCGCCACCACGGCGACGTCCTTGGTGGCCACGAATGAGTCGAGAACCGTTCCGTCTGGCGAGAGCACGAAGCGGTCGGGGGTCACCGCGCCGGAGACGATGGCCTCGCCCAGTCCCCACGTCGCTTCGATGACGACCCGGTCTTGGCCCGTGACGGGATCGCGGGTAAAGGCGACGCCGGATACATCAGCCCACACCATGCGTTGTACGACCCCTGCGATCCGTGGCTCGCCGCTGATCCCTCGCCGGGCGCGATAAGCATTCGCTGCAGCTGTCGTCGCGGATGCCCCCACCTCCTTCAGCGCGGCGAGCACGCTCGCCGCAGACCGGACGTTCAGCCGCGAGAGATGGATACCGGCGAATGATGCGAAGGAGGAGTCCTCTCCGATTGCCGAGGAACGGACGGCAACAGCGTCCGTGGCGAGGCGGACGAGCGCATCGGAAACGGTCGCCTGGGACACCTTTTCACCCGGCGGAATGCAAAAGCCCGGGGGAACCGGCAATCCGGCACACCACATGGCGGCCAGGGCGGCCCCCTTGCCCCCGACGAGGTCGGCGTCAGGGGCTTCATCGAACCAGATGATCACGACAGGATCTCGACCGTGCCGGATTCTCCGTCCACGATCACCCGCGCACCGTCTCGGATGCGCGCCGTCGCTTGACGGGTGCCGACGACCGCCGGGATGCCGAACTCGCGAGCGACGATGGCAGCGTGGGACAGCGTGCCGCCGCGGTCGGTCACCACCGCCCCGAGCAGCGGCAGCACCACGTTGTACGTCGGTGATGTGGTCCCCGCAACGAGCACATCACCTTGTGCCAGCTTGTCGAAGTCCTTGGGACCAAGGACGATCCTCGCTCGTCCCTCATACCGTCCCCAGCTGGCCGGCGTGCCGGTCAGCGATCCCCCGAAGCCAGCGGCCGGCGGTTGGGTGTTCATGTTCATCACGTAGAACGTGACTGCGTTCATCATCCGCTCGCATTCCCGGGGCAGCAGTCCCGGTGGAGGCGGCGGATCCTGCGGGCCGAGCGTCTGCGGGGCGGGGATGTTCTCGAGCGCCTCCCGCTCCTCAGCTCGGCGTACGATCTCAAAGGCCGTCGGGGCGCCGGCGGTACCGGTGAAGAGGGCGCCGATCTCATCCGGTGTGCAGTTGAAGACGTGTTCCTCGTCCTTAAGAGCGCCGCGGGCTCGGAGCCGGTTGCCGATCTCGAGCAGGGCGCGGCGCAGCAATCCGAGAGGCCACATGAAGACGATGGGGACGTCCTCCTCCCGCATGCCGTAGACGGCGCGAGCTTCCTCGAGCAGCGCGTCGTACTCGGCGTGCGCCTCCTGTGGCACGCGTTCCCGCAGCCGCATGGCGGCGCCCCGTGATGCGTGCGTGACATCCGGCCGCCAATCCCCGTGGAGCTGCGAGGCGATGCTCGCCAGGGCGATGTCCGGCATTTCCAGCAGCGTCCGGTCCGTCACATCGAACCCGGTGACGACCCGGTGGCCGTGATCCTCGAGGTACACGTCGAGCGCGGTCGCGATCTCGATCGACACCTCGCGTAGCCGGGCGAGCCGCTCGACCGCGTCGCCGCTTCCGCGGACCATCTTGACGGCCTCGGGAGAGCGGGCAACGGCATCGGCGAGTGGCCCCAGCAGCTCGAGCGTCGCGGTAGCCTCCCGGCTGGTGCCCTGGAGGACCGCGATGGCCTCGGCCGGTGTGCAACCCGTCCACTGACACGCCGCACGGGCCCAGTCCCCGACCGGGAAGGAGCTCGCGGGGGTATTGTCGAAGCGCACGAAGACCCCGTCGAGGAAGTGCTGCAGACACTCCTCGAAGTGCTGGAGGAGAGGACCGTCGTCGAGCTTGCTCGGATCAACCTGTCCTTGTGCCCGGTTGCGGGCTTGAAACCTGGGTGCATCCTGGGTGCGCCACCGCCGCCGATCGGCGCGCCACAGCTTGGTTGCGAGTGCCTTGCGCGCGGTCCCCCGGCGTCGGCGAAGTTCCGGGTGGAGAAGGAACATCAAGCGCATGACGGCCTTGGGCGGCAGAGATGGGGTCTTCCCGTCCTTCGGGGGAGGGGCTCCGACGATCTTCGGCTGGGAGTACAACCGCCCGTTGACGAGCGCGATGCGAAGACCCTCCATCAGTAGTCCGTACCGGCGGAACCCGTGCGCCATGGCTGGCCCCACGGCGCCAGGCAGGACCGATGCCATGAAGCCAGAGAGGGCGCCCCTGTAGTGGTTGTCGTCCATCACCCACCCACCCGGCCCCGGGGCCTTCCACTCGACCGTGCTCATCGCCCCCTCGCCCCTAGCTCCGCTCCAAGGAGGCGGCGGATCGCCCAGGTGGCCGCGTCCGCCGCCTCCTTCCACCCCAGCCCGAGGTAATCCCTGAAGGCCCGCTGGATGGCGCTGCTGCCGAGCACGAGCAGGATCCGCTCCGCGTGTACGCGTTGTTCCGGCGGGAACTGGTCGAGCAGCGGGCCGATCGCATGTTCCATCATCGCCAGCCGCTTCGGCACGGTAGCCTTGCGAGCCTGGCGCCCGGCTTCCGAGAGCATGGCGGCGCGGAGCGCCGGCTCGATGCCCTCCGCCCTCTCGAAGTCCGAGTAGAGGTGCCCGGCAAGCTCCTCGAGCCCGGACGGCCACGGCCTCTGCATGACCCCGAGTTGGTCCCCGTAGTAGGTGCCGAGCGCCTCGAACAGCTCCTCCTTCGAGCCGAAGTGCCGGTAGACGGTCGGCACCGATACCTTCGCCTCTCGGGCGACAGCAGGGATCGACGCGGCGCTCACACCCTTCGCGGCGACCCGGGCCATCGCTTCGATGATGGAGCGTCGCGTCTCTTCGGCCTGCTGTCGACGAAGGTCGCTCCGGTACTGGCGTTTCTTGACCGTCGCTTTCATGAGAGGGACCATATTATGAATATGCGATCCGTGTCAAGAGGCTCGGTTCCGCTTTCCCCCAATCTCCCCCGGGCCGAGGATCGGCGTGCCGGCCTCAGAGCTTGGGTCGCTTGCGCCGCTTGTGAAATAGTGGGTTCGCAAGTCTGCGGGCACTCGCCCGTGGCGGACCGCCAGGAGGTCGTCGAAGACCTGCAGCTAGAGGGTGTCGGAGGAGGGATTTGAACCCTCACCCGGGGCTACCCGGACTAGGCCCTCAACCTAGCGCGTCTACCAGATTCCGCCACTCCGACGCGGACCCAAGTATACGGGCCCCCGTCACTCCCGCCGCCACCCAGGCCTCCACGTTCCACAGGGGGCCCTCGACGGTCGGGTTCGCAGTTGGGCCGGTGATCCCGGACCGCCACCCGATGGTGATCTGAGGCCGGTACAGGGGCAGGACGACCGCGAGGTCGGCCAGGCGGGCCTGGCCGTCCCGGAGGGCGGCCTCGGAGCCCTCCTGGGCCCGGCGGACCAGGTCCACCGCCTCGGCGTCCTCGAGGCCGGTCAGCGAGGGCCCGGCGCCCGGGACCTCGACCCACCGCCACAGCTGCGGGGACGGGCCGGTGCGGAC
>JBQGDK010000301.1:0-5054 GCA_052039025.1 Actinomycetota bacterium | reverse complement strand
TCGGCGGCTCGGCGAGCGAGGAACTCCTCCAGGAGCGGATCGTTCCCCGACCGTTCCACCGCTCGGCGGATCGTTCGGACCTCTCGGATCCGATCCCATCGGAATGGGAGGTAGATGGCGAGTATCGGAACGGTGGGCGCGATCCCAACGGCGAACGTGAGCAACCAGGAGAGCGATTGGATGTTTCGACGGGCGCGATGGCCCCGCTCCACCGCCTCCGTGCCGGTTCGCTCGAGCCTCGCGCCCACCTCGGCCAGCTCGGTCCCGATGAACGGGACCTCCCTCAGCGCGGTCAGCTCGCTACCTCCGGCGAGCACGGACCTGCCCGCGTCGGTGACCGTGTCGCTGAGCTCGGCGAGTCCTCGCACCCGCGCTCCCAGCATGACCGCGATCACGATCCACGAGCCCGCCCACACGACGAGCGCGACATCTAATCCGCGGATCACGCGCACGGACGGAGATCGCGGGTGGGAGAGGCTCACGACGTAGAGGTACCCGCTCCGGCAGGGGAGCAATCGAGGCCGGAACCCATCCGCGAGGTCGCGGCCGGTACCTCAGCCGTCCGAGCGAAGCTCCTTGGCGTGACGCTCCAGGGCGTCCCGGAGGTCCCGCTGCACCAGCGAGACCGACAGGTCGCCGCGGGTCTTCTCGATGATGCTCCGGGCCACGTCGGTGCTCCGACGGAGGTTCCCGGTGATCGCGTCGGGGTAGTCCATCGTCACCAGCACCGCGTACATGTCGTCCATGGCCCCGAGGATCGCCTCGGCCCGGTGGGGCTCGCCGCCACGGAGCAGGTCGAGCACGGTCCGTCGGGCCTCCCCGATCGCCTCGGCCATCCCGTTGAGGTACGGGGCCGGCGGCACGCCGACCTCGTCGGCGCCCGGCAGCTCGCGTCCGAACACCACAGCCTTGGTCAGACGGGCCTCCGCGTATTCCTTCTGAGCGTCGTGGAGGAAGCCGGCGTGGCGGATATCCGGGTGGTCCTCGGTGGCCGCCTCGCCCTCGTCGAGGGCCCGCCGGGCCTCCCGCATCAGCCGCTCGGCCTCGCACGCCTCGGCCCGGTGGATCGCCCGGATCGCGTTGGCCGAGGACCGGATGGCCTTCCGCGAGGCCGCCAGCGCCGCCTCGCGCGCCACCATCTTCTCGTCGAACCGGCGGTGGAACGCCTCGGTCAGCCCTCGGAGGTCCACGGCGGGATTGTTCCAGACGCGAGGGGGGCCGGGCTAGCTAGCGGGCGGCGATCCGGACGACCCGGGGATCCCGCTCCTCGACATCGAACTCGGGCTCCGGTCGGGCCTCCGGCAGCACCGCAACGACGTCCCGGCCCGGGGCCGATGCTGCGACGAGGTGGCCGGGTGCCGCCCTGGTGGTCCGGATCACCAGCGCCGTGTAGGCGACGAGGAGCGCCGCCAGCGCCCCCGCGACCGCCAGCATCCCCCGAAGGGGAGGGAACAGGCCCATCAACCCGGTCAGCCCGATGGCCTCGAGGAGGAACACGTACACCTGGCGACGCCGCTCCCGGGCCCGGAGCCGGGTGCGAGCGTGTCGGCCCACGAACCGGCCGCCGCGCTTCGGCGACACGATCCACCGGCCGGGCTGGCGGAACTCCTGGTCGTCCACGTCTCTCCTCAGGGGGCTCCGGTGACGGTGCCTCTTCGGGACAGGCAGCAGCAATACGGCCCAAATGATGCCAAGAACCACCAGCGCCAGCCAGTCCACCCGCCCCACCTCCAGGGTCGAATCCCCGGCCCGACCGCAACATGGTGGGCTTACACGGATGTTATTTCGCTACATGTGGCGTTTCAATCACCTCGAGGAAAAAACACTGGGGGGCTCAGCGTCCCAGGGGACGGAGCACCCGGACCCGGATGTCGCCGCCGGGCGACCCTCCCGGCTGGATCATGGCGAGGGCATTCGCCTCGACGAGCGAGCCCAGATGGCCCTCGACGGCCGGCCCGGTGGGACGGGCGTGCCAGGTCCCATCCCGATGGGCCATCCGCGCCGGGACGAACAGGGCATGGCCCGGTGGCCCGCTCACCGGCTCGTCGAGGACCGCGGTCACCTCGGGGCGCTTCAGGTCGCGGCGGCCCATCATCCGAAGGAGCCCCGGGCGCGCGAACAGCTCGAAGGACACGAACGCCGACAGTGGCTTCTCGGAGACCCAGTAGAAGGGTCGACCCTCGACGGTGCCGAACGCGAGACTCGAACCGGGATGGACGGCCACCTCGATCGCATGGAGGTCGGCCACCCCGCCGAGGGCCTCGATGCCGTCGGCAACGCCACCTGCCACCACGAACGCATCGACCCGGAGGGTGTTCGACATGACCGCCTCCCGCAGGTCGGCATCGCGGACGATCCCGACCCGGTACGGCACCGCCCCGACGTCGCGCACCGCGCCGAGTAGGAGGTAGGAGACGGCGTCGCGGAGCTGGCCGAACCCGGTGGGCCGGCCGGGCTCGATGAGGTCCCCCACCGCGATCACGCCGACCCGGAGCCGCGGGTAGGCGGGAACGGCGCCGTAGCCCGCGGTTGCCAGGAGGCCGAGCTCGGCGGCCGACAGCCGCCGGCCGGCCGGGACCAGCGTCGAGCCCGCCTTGACGTCCTCGCCGGCCGCGCTGACGTTGGCGCCCTGTGTCACCGGCGAGGTGACCAGGACGGCTTCGCCCTCGGCGGCACCGGCCTCCGGAGGCACGACGCAGTCGGCGCCGGCCGGCATCGGCGCCCCGGGGAAGATGCTCACGGCCTCCCCCCACCCCACGGTCGCCTCGGGCGGACGGCCGCGAACCGATCGGCCCACGAGTCGGAGCGATGCCGGCGAGGCCGGGCTCGCCGCGACGATGTCGGCGGAGCGAGCGGCGACGCCTTCGACCTCGGCCGCCGAGAACGCGGGGATGTCGTACTCCGTCACGACTTCGGTGGCGGCGACGCACCCGTACGCCTCGGCCAGGGGAAGCTCGATCGGCTGGAGCGCCGGCACGCCATGCAGGATCCGCGCGGCGGCTTCGTCCACGGGCATCGCCATGGCCGCATCCTACCCCGCGCCCTCGCGGGCCCGACTCAGATCAGCTTCTTGCGCTGCACCAGGTCGGCGAGGAAGGCGCGGAACCCGGGGCCGAGGTCCTCCCGCTCCACTGCCATCTCCACGGTCGCCCGGAGGTAATCGAGCTTCTTGCCGATGTCGTACCGGCCGTCCTCGAACCGGTAGGCGTACACCGCCTGCTCCCGAGCCAGGAGGCGGAGCGCGTCGGTCAGCTGGAGCTCGCCACCGGCGTCGGGGCTGGTCTCTCGGATCGCGGCGAAGATCTCCGGCGTCAGCACGTACCGGCCGATCGCCGCCAGGTTCGACGGCGCTTCCTCCGGCGGCGGCTTCTCGATGATGTCGATCACCCGGGCCAGGTCGTCCTCGATCCATTCGGGCTTGATCGCCCCGTACAGACGGATGTCCTCGCGGCGGACCTCCTGCACCGCGACCACGCTCCGCCCGTACCGCTCGTACACGCCGATCATCCGCTCGAGCAGGGGCTCACCGACGGCCACGATGTCGTCGCCGAGGAGCACGGCGAAGGGCTCGCCGCCGACGTGGTCTTCAGCGTGGGCAACCGCGTCGCCGAGCCCGGCGGGATCTCCCTGACGGATGTAATGGATCGACGCCATCTCGCTGATCTCGCGGACCTCCTTCAACTCCTCATGCTTGCCGGAGGTCTCCAGGTAGTGCTCGAGCTCGAACGAGCGGTCGAAGTGATCCTCGAGCGTCCGCTTGCCTCGGCCGGTCACGATCAGGATGTCCCGGATCCCGGTGCGCACGGCCTCCTCGACCACGTACTGGATGGCCGGCTTGTCCACGACCGGGAGCATCTCCTTCGGCTGCGCCTTCGTGGCCGGGAGGAACCGCGTGCCCAGCCCCGCGGCCGGGATCACCGCCTTCCGCACCTTCACGACGCGCCTCCCGTGGGGATGGAGCCTCCGAGTCTATCGGCCAGCCGGGGCGGGGAACAGGGCCCTCACACAGCCGAGGCGGTCTCCACTCGGTCGCGGCCCGCCCGCTTGGCCCGGTACATGGCCTCGTCCGCGGACCGAAGCAGGTCTTCCGCCGTGAGCCCGTCCAGCGGGAAGGCCGACACGCCCACGCTCACCGTGACCCGGACCTCGGGCCCAAGACCCTCGAAGGCCGAGTCGCGGATCGCGGCGCGGAGCTTCTCGGCCACGGTCCTGCCGCCCTCGCAGGGGGTCTCGGGCAGGACCACCACGAACTCCTCACCACCGTACCGAGCCACGAAGTCGATGTGGCTCCGGATCTCCCCCACGAGACGGCGGCTCACCTCGATCAAGACATCATCGCCGCGCTGATGCCCGAACCGGTCGTTGACGCGCTTGAAGCGGTCGATGTCGACCATGAGCACCGACAGCGGCCGGTTGAACCGGCTGGCCCGCTCGATCTCCTTGCGCAGGCTGAGCTCGAGGTACCGCCGGTTCCACAGCCCGGTCAGCCCGTCGGTGATCGACAGCTGCCGGGTCTCCTGGTGCAGGAGCACGTTCTCGATGGCCACCGAGGCCTGGTTGGCGAACGAGGCGAGCGTCCGGACGTCCTCGGGCCCGTAGGGCTCCAGGGTCGGTCGGCCGTACAGCGCGATCACGCCCATCACCCGATCGCCGCGCAGGAGCGGGACCGCCACCGCCGTGTCGACAGGAGGCTCCACCGGCCCCGCCGGCGTCACCTCCTCGCCCGGGACGAGGACCTCCACGCCCTCAGCGGCTCGGCCCGCCACCCCGGTGCCGACGGTCAGCGAGGCGTCGCGGGGAGGTGCGTACCCCTGGGCCACCTCGAGCCGAAGCTCCTGACCGGCCGGCCGGCGCAGGAACAGTCCCCCCGTCGTCGCCCCGAGCGTGACCGCCGCGGTGTCGAGGATCACCTCGAGCATCCCCTCGAGGTCCAGCGTCCGGCCGAGCGCCCCGCCCATCCGGGCCAGGTTCTGTCGGAGCTCGTCCCGGGAGCTCTCGAGCTCCCCCACGTACGTCCGCAGGTACTCGGTCATGGTGTTGAAGGACTGCGCCAC
>JBQGDK010000300.1:0-4175 GCA_052039025.1 Actinomycetota bacterium | reverse complement strand
GCGGGGGAGCGGATCGTCCGCTTCTTCCTGTCGGTCTGGGATGCGCCCGAGAACCAGCCGGCCCTCATGAGCATGCTCCGGGCGGCGATGACGAACGATCGGGCCTTCGCGGCGTTCAGGGAGTTCGCCGGCCGAGTCATCATCGGCGTGGTGGCCGAGGCCCTGCCGGGACGGGACGCCTCCCTCCGCGCTTCGATGATCGGGGCCTGCTTGATGGGGATCGCTGTCTTCCGGTACGCCGGGGAGGTGGAACCGCTGGCCTCTGCCCCGCGGGAGGACATCGTGGCCCTGGTCGGTCCGCAGATCCAGGCCCACCTGACCGGGGAGCGTTAGGGTTCGGAGCCCGGCCGGGCCGTCAGCCGGTCCTCGGGGTTGAGGTCCTCGAGGGTCCGCCGGGCCGTCTCCGGGTAGCGGGTCAGCACGAGCCCGACGACCACGAGGGGGCCGAGGGCGAGCCAGGCGATGGCCGGGCCGAGCCGGCCGAGGGCGTCGGCGGCGAACCCCGCCGCCAGCAGGCCGGCCGCGCTCCCGGTGAGCCCGGCCACGGCCAGGAGGCCGCCGGCCCGGCCCCGGGCCCCGGTGGGGAACAGCTCCGGCCCATACACGCCGAGCGCCGGCAGGGCCGCCGAGCCGAGGATCGAGCCGACCACCGCCCAGGCCCACAGCGCCCCGCCGCCCGCCAGGAACACCATCGCCGCACACGCGGTGCCGGCGGCCAGGGCCACGGCCCCCACCGGCCGGCGCCCCCGCGTGTCGGCCAGCCGGCCACCGATCACCACCCCGATCACCCCCGGCGTGCCGGTGCCCAGCGTGAACAGCGTGATCGCCGCCGCGGAGAACCCGTGCTCGGTCAGCAGGTACCGGTTGGCGAAGAACGAGGCCGGCGTGGCGAAGAGCGCCAGCAGCAACGCCGACGTCGCCAACAGCCAGAACCGGCCCCCGTGCCCGGCCAGTCCCGTCTCGGGGTGCCGTCGGACGAACCGGCGCGTCTCGGGGAGCCGGCGGCCGACCGCCGCGACGAGCGGGATGGCCGCGACCGGCGCGGCGTAGAGGACGCGCCATCCCCACGGCGCCGCGTCGGCCAGCGGGAGCAGCATCGAGGTGATCCCGGCACCGAACGCCCCGGCCAGCCCCAGGGCGCTGACCGCGTAGGCCCGCGACCCCGCCGGCATCTCCTCGGCCGCGGCGATCGACACGGCGATCAGCATGGCCAGCGCGAACGGCCGGGCGATCGCTTGGGACGCGGCGAGCCAGGGGAGCGACGGTGCCGCGGCCCCGACCGCGGTGACGACGCATCCCACCAGCGCGGCCCCCACGATCACCCGCCGGCGGCCCAGGCGGTCAGCGGCCCCCGCCGCCAGCACGAGAGCCATGGCGCCGCCGAACCGGACCGCCACCCCGGCCACACCCTGCTCGCCGGCGCCGGCCCCGAAGTCGCGCCCGGCGAAGGCGATCGAGGTCGTCAGGAGGGCGGTCAGGTACCCGCCGATCGCGGAGGCCACCGCCAGCAGCCCGAGCGCGGACGCCCCGCGGGCGTCCACGCGCTGGGGTGGCGCCCACCACGGCATCCGCTCGACGCCCCGGACCAGTGCCCGCCGGAGCGGCCACGCGAACAGCCACCCGAAGAACGGGAGGCTCAGCCGGTACTCGATGACCTGGGCCACGCGCCGGCGGCCGTCCGCCAGCGAGTCGACCTCGACCGTGCGTCGGTAGCCCTCGACGGGCCCCTCGACGGCCTCGAACCGTCCGGGCGCCACGGCGCGCTCGAGCACGATCCCGTCGCGCGGCCGGAAGAACCGATCGGCTTCCGCCTCGGAGCCGACCGTGGCCGTGGCGACGACCCGGGTCACCGACCCGCTAGAAGATGTACGGGCACCACGGCGCCAGCTCCGTGGCGAACATGGCGTCGGCCCTCCCGAGGGCGCCGGCCCGGGCCTCCTCGATCCTCCCGGCCCGGCCCAGGACGCTCCCCGGCACCGCCCCGAGGTACATCGAGGCCAGCTCGCCGGCGCCGAGCACGAGGTCTGGCTCGGCGTCGGTGGGGCGACACGCCGCCCCATCCGGCCCGGCGTCGAGCCGCCATCGCCCCTCGTTCCAAGGGCAGAACCCATCGCGAAGGTCGAGAACGAGGCTCGCCTCGGCGCCGTAGGTCCGGCCCTCGAGTGCCGTCCGAGCCTCGATCAGACGGAGCCACGTGCCGTCCCGGATCTGCACGCCGAGCCCCCGGGGATTCGCCAGCATGTACAGGAGGGGCTCGTCGAGGGGCCGCTTCCATCCATCGACCGTACGGATGAGGTCCATGTCGAAGCAGTACCGCCACAGGGCGGCGTACGCGTCCATGGACGTGGCCATGAGCTCTTCGATGCTGAGGGTGTGGCCCGGTCCGGTGTGGTGGTCCCAGGCCTCCTTGACCCGGTAAGCCACGTGACCCTGCACGCCGTCCTCGCTCTCGTACGCCACGAAGAACAACGGGCCCTCGCCGTCCCGGGCCGACTCGTCGTCGCGGAACCGGGCCCGGGTCCAACGCTCGTCCCGGTCGGGCATCCCGGGGCGGGTCGGCCGCACCGTGTCGTAGACGGCCGGGATCAGCTTGAAGCCTTCGTCCCGGTCGAGCATCCGCGTGCGTCCCCTCGGCTCGAACGGCAGGAGGAACCCCGTGTCCTCCCGCCGGATCTTGAAGGCCATGCTGAGCGATCCGATCCCGTAGCCGAACCGCTGGTAGATCACGTTCTCCGAGGCCCACAGGTGAGCCAGCGGCGTCCCGGCCTCGTGGAGCTCGTCGAGCTGGGTCCGCATCAGCGTTCGGAGGATGCCTCGCCGCCTGTGGGTCGGCAGGACGCCCACCGAGGTGATGCCACCGGCTTGGAGGGTCCGACCCGGGACCGTCAGCTCCATCGGGTACGAGGTGGCGTGGCCGACGACCGTGTCCCCCTCGAACGCGGCGAGGTTCAGCGCGGCCTGGAAGATGGACCGCTCGACCTCGAGATGCTTCGGGCTCAGCTCCTCGCCGAACGAGGCGCCCACGGCTCGCATGGCCTCCTCGAACCGGTCGAGCCCGATCGGGCGGATCTCGATGTTCACGGTGACCGAGTGTACCGCCGCGGTCCGGTAGTCTTCGTGCTCGTGACGGTGGTCAACCCTGAGCGGGACTCACGACGAGGCAACTTCTGGCGGCTCATCGGCATCGTGCTCACGGTGGGCGGGGCACTCATGCTGATCGTCGGCGTCGGAGGGATCCTGGTGGACGTGCTGAACGCCGACCCCGAGTCGGTGTTCGGGGCGTTCGACCTCTTCTGGATGCCCTTCGTGGGGGGATTCGCGCTGGCGGCGGGGATCGTGGCGTGGGTGGCCGGCAACCTGCTGCGCGGGTCGGCCCGGTTCGCCGCCGCCGCGAGCGAGTCGTTCCCGGTCGTGACGTCGTCGGTGGTCGGATGGAGCTGCCCGAAATGCGGCAACCAGAACGCGATGGGCGCCGCCGTCTGCTCGGTGTGCGGCACCGCCCGGCCGTAGCGCTCGCCCGGGCGGGCGCCCTGTTGCTGGCGGCGAGCATGCTCGCGCCGCCGCCCGCCGCGGCCCAGGACCCCCTGGCCGAGATCGCCACGCTCCTCGACCGGCGAGCCGAGGCCATGCTCGAGGGGGACCGCCAGGCCTTCCTGGCCACCGTCGACCCCGCCGACGGCGCGTTCGCCCTCCGTCAGCGGAACCTGTTCGAGGGGTTCCAGCAGCTCGGCCTGGTTTCGTACGACCTCCGGATCTCCGACGCGTTGTGGCCGGAGCTGACCACCGGCCGCGAGGTCGCTCGGTACGGCCCCAACGCCGACCCACGGGTGCTCCACGTCGAGGAGCGGTACCGGCTGGAGGGTTACGACCGCGCGCCGGCGCTCGAGGATCTGTACCTGACGTTCGTCGACCGGGACGGGGGGTGGCGGGTGGCCTCGGACACCGATCTCGACGACGTCACCCTGTACTCGGGCCGGAAGCTGTGGGAGAACGGCCCGATCCTGACCCGGCAGAGCGAGCACTTCCTCTACGTGTCGCATCCCGACCAGGCCGACGCGGCGGACCGGATCCTGGAGGCCTCGGAACGGGCCCTCGACCGCGTCCGGGACCGGTGGCCGGCGCCGTGGCCCGAACGGGTCCCGATCCTGGCGCCCTCGACCACCGAGGAGCTCCGA
>JBQGDK010000299.1:0-5377 GCA_052039025.1 Actinomycetota bacterium | reverse complement strand
ACGGGGAGCGACCCGGTGGACGCGACCTGGCGGACCAGCTCGAGCGGCGCCCCGAGCTCCTTGGCCGCCGAGACGAGCTCGTCCTGCCGCATCCCCCTCAGCCGCGCCATCTGGGAGGTGATCGTCCGGACGTGGCGAACGGCCTCGACCACGTTCCCCGTTCCCGCCTCGCCTTTCGTCCGGATCATCGCCGCGCCCTCCGCGAGGCGTCGGAGCGCCTCCCCCAGGTCCCGGGCCCCGCATACGAACGGCACCGTGAACGCCCACTTGTCGATGTGGTGGGCCTCGTCGGCCGGGGTGAGCACCTCGGACTCGTCGACGTAGTCGACGCCGAGGGCCTGGAGGACCTGGGCCTCCACGAAGTGGCCGATCCGGCACTTGGCCATGACGGGGATCGAGACCACATCCATGATCTCCTGGACCTTGGTGGGGTCGGCCATGCGGGCCACGCCTCCCTCGGCCCGGATGTCGGCCGGGACCCGCTCGAGCGCCATCACGGCCACCGCGCCGGCCTCCTCGGCGATCGCGGCCTGCTCGGCGGTGGTGACGTCCATGATCACCCCGCCCTTGAGCATCTCGGCCAGGCCGGACTTGACCCGGAAGGTCCCCGTCTCCTTGTCCATTGGTTCCCCTCCCCGGCGCCCCGCGCGCCGTTCCCCTCCAGGATACGGCGGGCCGGGCCGGGTCGGCTAGAACTCGGGCGGGGCCGGGGCGTCGGTGGGGAAGAGCTCGACCCAGGTCTGGCCCGGGGCCAGCGGGATCTCATCGCCGCCGCGGTCGAGCAGCTCCGTCACGTCCTCCGGCGATTCCCGCCGCCATTCCCCCCGGATGACCCGGCCGTCCCGGAAGACCAGGAGCTCTCCCCGGCCGAACACGTCGAAGTTCGGCACTGGGTTCCCGGCCGCGTCCCGGATCCGCGTGGTCTCCCGGTCGACCAGCATCACCACGACGTTCGCCGCCGTGACCGGGGAGCCGTCCTCGAGGCGGTGGAGCGTGTCGTCGTGGAACCGGAGGTACAGGTCCTGGTTGTTCCGGTACTTCCAGAAGACGTTAGCCACGGGCGAGAAGCTGAGGTTCAGCTGCCGGCCCCGCCGGGCCCCCTCCGGCGTCTCCTCCTCGAACGCGAACACGTCCGGGGGAGGCTCACCGTTCGGTCGACCGAAGTCGCGGAGGGCGTCCGACGAGGTGAACACGTCGTGGGGCGCCACCCGGCTCTCGTCTCGGGGGCAGGTCGCCTCCTCGAAGTTGCAGTTGATCATCTCGATCCCGGCATCCTCGACGGCGTGGATCACCGCGTCGACGCTGCCGGCGTGCACGAACAGCGGGTCACCGTACTGGCGAAGCACGTCGGGGTCGACGGGCCGGGCGCTCCGGATCGGGCCGATCCGGTCGACGTCGCGGCAGTGGTACAGGGCGATGAACCGTGAGATCCCACCCTCGGCCTCCTGCTCGTAGATCACGTCGGCCTCGGCGAGCCCACCCTGGGGCCGAGCCTCGGGGGCGTTCTCGATCTTCACGGCGAGGACCCGACGGTCGAGCACGGACTCGTCGTCGGGCTCGAGTCCCGTGAGCGGACAGGGGTCGGGCTCGTCGCTGACCAGCGGGATATCGAGGTCGACGATCGGCTCCCCCTCCTCGCGGGTGAGGAGGCGATAGCCGACGAAGGCCCCGCCGAGGAGCACCAGGACCGACAGGATCCCGATCACGGTCTTGCCACGACTTCCGAGCGCCACGGGCTTCCTCCTAGAGGTTCGTTCGGGGAATGGACGATCCCCACGACCGGGGATCGGGACGGCAGTCTACATCTCTTCCAGCGCCCTGATCCGATCCTCGATCGGCGGATGGGTCGAGAAGAGTCGCTCGACCCGGCTGTGGCCTTCACCCACGGCCCGGGACGGTTGGTTGAACCACAGGTGCGCGGTGGCGTTGTTCGCCACGCGCATCGTGTTCGAGGACCCTGCGATCTTCCGGAGGGCCGCGGCCAGCCCCGGCGGGTAGCGAGTCAGGAGGGCGCCATCCGCGTCGGCGAGGTACTCGCGCCGCCTGGACACCCCGAAACGGATCAGCTGAGCCGCCAGCGGGGCCAGGATCATCGCCACCACCGCGATGATCAGGATGATCGGGTTGCCGCCGCCCCCGCCGCCACGGTCGCGACCCCGGCCGCCACCCCAGAACAGGCCCCACCGCATCCACCCGGCCAGGAGCACGACGACGCCGACGAGTGTGGCGGTCAGCGTCCCCACGAGGATGTCCCGGTTCTTCACGTGCGAGAGCTCGTGGGCGATCACGCCCTCGAGCTCCACGCGATTCAGCGTCTGGAGCAGGCCATCGGTCACCGCGATCGAGGCGTGCTCGGGATCCCGGCCGGTGGCGAAGGCGTTCGGGGCCTGCTCGGGGATCACGTAGATCGCCGGCACCGGCATCCCCGCCGCGATGCACAGCCCCTCGACGATGTTGTGCAGCTTCGGGTGGTCCTCCCGGCTGGCGGGCCGAGCCCGGCTGACCCGGAGCACGAGCTTGTCGCCGTAGCGATATGACGTGATCGAGCCGACGACCGCGATGACGAGCGCGATGACCAGGCCGAAGGGGCCCGCCTCGAACAGGTACCCGAACAGGTAGCCGATGCCGGCGGCCAGGACCAGGACCACGAACACCAGCAGGATCGAGCGCCACTTGTTGCGAGCGATCTGCTCGTACACGGGCTACAGGTCGACGGCCACGGCGCCCCGGGAGTCCTCCTCCGCCTCGAAGAAATCCCGCTGCCGGAATCGGCCCAAACGCGCCACGGTCAGCGAGGGGAACTGCTCGATGAGCGTATTGAACCGCATCACCTGGTCGTTGTAGAACTGCCGGGCGAACGCGATCTTGCTCTCGGTCCCGGTGAGCTCCTCCTGCAGTGCCAGGAAGTTCTCGTTCGCCCGCAGCTGAGGGTACGCCTCGGCTACCGCCAGCAGCCGTCCCAGGCTGCGGGTGATCTCGGTCTCTGCCTGGGCCTGGTCGGTCACCGAGGCGGCCTCGATGGCCCTGGTCCGGGCCGCGGTCACCTGCTCGAAGAGCGCGCGCTCATGGGTCGCGTATCCCCTCACGGCCTCGATCAGGTTGGGGATCAGGTCGTACCGGCGCTTCAGCTGGACGTCGATCCCCGACCACGCGTTCTCGACCCGGTTGCGGTGCCGGACCAGCTGGTTGAACACGAGGATCCCGTACAGGAGCAGGACCCCGACGACCCCGAGGGCGATCCACAGGCCGAGCATGGTGGCGGCATGGTACCAGGCGCCCCCGGGCGGCTACCCACCGGCCCGCGTGGAGGTCGTGGCCGCGGCCGCAGCCAGCCAGGTCGTCAGCGGGACCGCCGCCACGAGCCCGATGCTGCCGACCAGCGTGCGCAGGACCTCCGTGGCCAGGACCTCGCCGCTCACGAGGCTCGCCAGCGGCTGGCGGGACAGGACCAGCAGGAGCAGCACCGGCATCGAGGCACCCGCGTACGCCAGCGCGAGGGTATTCACGGTCGAGGCGACGTGGTCCCGGCCGATCCGCAGCCCCGCGGCCGCCAACGAGCGACGGCTCGTGCCGGGGTTCGCCGCGCGGAGCTCCCAGACCGCCGAGGCCTGGGTCACGGTCATGTCGTCGATGGCCCCCAGCGCCCCGATCACCACCCCGCCGAGGATGATGCCGGCCAGGTCGACCCTGGCCGCGCCGATCTGCACGACCACGGCCTCCTCGCTGGCGAACCCGGACAGCCGGGCGAGCTCCACCGCGAGGCTGGCCAGCACGGCCGTCAGCGCGAGGGACCCGAGGGTCCCCAGCAGCGCCACCGTGGTCATCGTGGTGAAGCCGTGGGCCAGGTACAGGGCCAGGAACGCGATGGCCGCCGCACCGACCACGGACACCGCCAGCGGGTTGCGGCCATCCAGGATGGCCGGCAGCACGAACCACAGGAGGACGCCGATGCTCACCGTCAGCCCGGCCAGCGCGGCCAGCCCCCGGAGCCGACCCAGCGCCACCACGGCGATCGCGAACGCCACGGCGAGCCAGAAGAGCAGCCAGCCACGGTCGCGGTCGACGAACCGGTAGCGGAACTCCGGCGGTGCGGCCGGATCCCGAGCGAGGAGGACCCGGTCGCCCACGGCGAGGTCCGGCGTCGAGGGCGTCTGGACGAACTCCTGCGCCGCAGCATCCCCCGCGTCGGGTCCCTCCTCGATGGAGAACGCGATCCGCCGGCAGACCACCTCGGCCTCCGGTTGGCCTTCGCACGGCACCTGCTCGACCCCGATCACCTCGGCCGAGTACACCTCGCTGACGAAGCCCAGGCCCTGCAGGCTCGGTCGGCGCTCGCCGGCCGGTCGGAGGAGAACGATCCCCACCGCGGTCGCCGCGGCCAGCGCCACGGCGATCCCCGCCAGGATCCGCCTCGTCCTCACCGGGATGTCCCGGGACCGGTGCGCCATGCCCCGAGTGTCTCCGCCCCGTCGGGCCCGGGCAAGCAGGGCTTGCGTTCGGCGGTTGAGAATGGTTATCATTCTCAGACCGTGCGATGGCTGGGGCGGATCGGCCTCGGACTGGCACTGTGGGGGTTCCTGGCCGGGTGCTCACCCCCCGAGCGGGGGCGAACCGCGGTGGCCTCCTTCTATCCCCTGTTCTTCGTCACCGAGCGCGTTGCCGGGCCGGGATGGGAGGTCATCGACCTCACCCCCCCGGGCGCCGAGGCCCACGACGTCGAACTGTCGCTCGAGGGCCGGGCGGAGCTCGAGCGGGCGGATCTCGTGATCTACATGGGCGAGCTTGGCTTTCAGCCGCAGGTCGAGGAGGCCGTCAAAGAGGCGGACGGAGCGATCGTGGCCGTCGGTGAGGAGCTCATCCACCTTCCCGAGTCCCATGAGACGCCCTTCGATCCGCACGTCTGGCTGGATCCGGGGGCCATGAAGACCCTGACTGGGATCGTCGCCACGACCCTCGCCGAGCTGGACCCCAGCGGAGGCTATGGCGACAGGGCCCAGCCTCTCCGCACTCGGCTCGACGAGCTCTCCAGCCGGTACGAGGAGACGCTCCACCCGGACCGGTGCCGGTACGGGACCGCGATCGTCAGCCACGAGGCCTTCAACTACATCCTGGGCCGCTACGGGTTCGCACAGCATGGCCTCGCGGGGCTCGAGCCCGAGGCAGAGCCGACCCTCGAGCGGATCGCCGCGGCGGAGGCGCTCCTGTCCAGCGGCGACGCCGGCGCGGTGTTCTTCGATGTGCGCGGCGAGGCTCGGGAGATCGCGGAGACCCTCGCCGGAGACTTCGGCGTCCCGGCGCTGCCCCTGTCCACGCTCGAATCGCGGCCGCGGTCGGGAGATTATCTCTCGGTGATGGAGGACAACCTCCGTTCGCTCAG
>JBQGDK010000298.1:0-1600 GCA_052039025.1 Actinomycetota bacterium | reverse complement strand
CTCCTGCTCCTTCACGGCTTCCCCACGAGCTCGCAGATGTTCCGCAACCTCATCCCCAAGCTGTCAGACGGCTACCACCTCGTGGCCCCTGACTACCCGGGCTTCGGTCAGAGCTCGTTCCCGGCCCGCGACCGCTTCCAGTACACCTTCGAGCGGATCTACGACGTCGTCCTGAACTTCGTCGACACCATCGGCGTGGACAGGTTCTCGATCTACATCCAGGACTACGGCGCCCCGATCGGGTTGCGTCTGGCTCAGCGCAACCCCGACCGGGTGCAGGCGATCATCACCCAGTCCGGCAACGCCTACCTCGAGGGCTTCACGCCGTTCTGGGACCGCCTGATCGCGTACTCCAATGACCGCGCCGCGCACGAGGCGTCCGTCCGCGAGTACCTCACCCATGAGGCCACCAAGTGGCAGTGGACACACGGCACCCGAGATCCGGAGAGCATCTCTCCGGACACCTGGGAGCTCGACTACCGGTACCTGGACCGCCCGGGCAACAAGGAGGCCCAGCTCGACCTCTTCTACGACTACCAGTTCAACCTGGACGGCTATCCCGCTTTCCAGCAGTACTTCCGCGACCACAAGCCGCCCGTGCTGATCGTCTGGGGCCGCAACGACGAGATCTTCGATCCCGCCGGCGCCGAGGCGTACCTCGAGGATCTGCCAGACGCCGAGCTCAACCTCCTGGACACCGGCCACTTCGCGCTCGAGGAGGACGGCGACCTGATCGCCGAGAAGATTCGAGACTTCCTCGGTCGCCACATCCGTTGAGCAGCCAGCGCTGGCCGGGCTGGCCGGGCTGCAGGGGTCCGATGCGGTAGGCGCCGCGTCATCGCGCCGCCGCCCGGGCCTCGGCCGGGATGCCGAACAGCTCGCGCGCCTGGTCCCCGAGGAAGGCGCGGCGCCGCGGCTCGGGGAACCCGGCGGCCATCTCGGCCAGGTTGGCGATGTAGTCGGGTGGGTGGTCGGCGTGGGGGAAGTCGGACGCCCACAGGAAGCGATCGCCGTACCGCTCGGCCAGCGGCGGGATCGATCGCTCGTCGGGGTCGCACGAGACCCAGACCCGCTCGCGGACGTAGTCGCTGGGCTTGTGGCGCAGGGGCACCCGCTCGCCGATGAAGGTGTGGCCGTAGACCGCGTCGATGCGGTCCAGCCAGTAGCCCAGCCAGCCGCCGCCGGATTCGAGCACGATGACCTTCAGCGTCGGGAACCGGTCGAACACCCCGTAGTCGAACAGCGTCGTGAACTGCTGGCGGACGCCGTCGGCGGCGGTCACCGAGGCCAACAGCCGCAGCTCGCGGGCGTGCTGGGGGTCGAACCGCTGCCCGTGCACCCAGGCCGGTTCGAACGTCGGGTGGATGGCGAAGGGCACGTCGAGGTCCTGGGCCGCGGCGAAGACCGGGTCGTGGTCGGGGTGCCCCAGGGGCTTGCCGCCCGGGGCGAACGGGGCCACGTAGGCGCCCTTGGCCCCCTCCTCGACGGCTCGCCCCAGCTCGGCGGCCGCGGCCGCCGGGTCGGTGAGCGAGAGGTGGGCGGTGGCCACCAGCCGGGGGCTGTCGGCGCAGAACTCGCAGATCCAGCGGTTGTAGGCCCG
>JBQGDK010000297.1:0-2592 GCA_052039025.1 Actinomycetota bacterium | reverse complement strand
GCCACGCCGAGCTCCTCGAGCCGCTCGAGCGTGGCGGCGGGATCGAGGATCGACTTCGGCCCCGAGCACACCACGGTGGCGGGCGTCCGGGCCAGCTCGAGCAGGTCGGCCGACACGTCCCCCGAGCCGGGATGGACCCCGCCGATCCCGCCGGTCGCCGTCACCTCGATGCCGGCCCGGGCCGCGGCCCACAGCATCGCCGACACCGTGGTGCCTCCGAGCTGGCCCCGGGCCAGCGCGATCGGGAGGTCCCGGCGGGCCACCTTGGCCGCGTCGCCGTCGAGGATCCGGTCGAGGTCGGCATCGGAGCCCCCCACCCGGAGGCGACCGGCCTCGGTCCACACCCATGCCGGGACCGCCCCGGCGCGCCGGACGGCCCGGTCCATGGTCTCGGCGGCCCGACGGTTCGCCGGCGCCCCGAGCCCGTGGGTCAGCACGCTGGTCTCCAGGGCTACCGCCGCGCCCCCGCTCCGAACCGCCTCACGAACCTCGGGCGAGAGCTCGACGCTCACGGCCGCTCCGGCCAGGACGAGGGGCTCGCCGCCACAGCGGCGCCCGCCGCGCCGGCCCTCCGGACGGCGTGGTCCAAGGTCGCGCCGAGGGCGAGCGCGGCCAGGAGCACGCCATCGAAGGCGTCGCCGGCGCCGGTGGGGTCGGCCTCCTCGACGGGCTCGGCGGGGAAGCGCTCCACGCCCCCGCCCGAGGCCACCAGCGCGCCCCGAGGGCCCAGCTTCACGGCCACCACCTCGAAGCGTTCAGCGAGCCGCCCGGCCGCGGCCTCGGGGTCGGGGCCGGCCAGGGTCTCGGCCTCCCTCCTGTTGAGGAGGAGAACGTTGGCCGGGGCGATCGCATCGAGGAACCGTCCCGGCCCGAGGTCGCGGAGGAGGGGCCAGGAGGCGGCGTCGACGGCCACGTGCTCGGCCCGGGCCCGTTCGAGGGCCACCCGCCCGGCGGCCTCGGACCCGGGGTGGAACAGGAGGTAGCCGGAGACCAGCACGGCGCCCGCCTCCAGGTCTTCGGGGAAGTCGTCCGGCGACAGGCGGGCGTTCGCCCCGCGATCGGCGACCATCGACCGCTCCCAGGCCTCGCGGGCCACCAGGACCGCCCCCGTCCGCGCCTCGGGGTCGACGGCCAGGGCCGCCTCGACCCCCCGTTCCTCGACCGCCGTGCGGATCAGGCGGCCGGCCAGGTCGTGGCCGACCCGGCCGTGGAGCCGGACCCGGGCGCCCTCGGCGGCCGCCCACACCGCCGCGTTCGTGGCCGATCCGCCGGGCCGGACCACCACGTCGCCGTGGACGTCGCCGCCCCGGGCCAGCTCCTCCGCGTCCACGGCCACGTCGAGCATGACGTCGCCGACCGCGATCACGTCCGGCCGCACGGCGGGAGTGTGGCACGGGGGCGGTTGCCCCGCTCGGCTCGGATGGGCAGGATGGTGCGGCCCATGTCGACTTCCCCCATCCTCGAAGGGCTGTCGGGCTCCCGCATCCTGATCAGCGGGGCGACCGGGTTCGTCGGGCAGGCCGTGCTCGAGCGCGTCCTCGGCGACGTGCCCGATCCGCGCGTCGTCGTGCTGGTCCGGGCCCAGGGCGGGCTCTCCGGACGAGCGCGAACGGAGTCGCTCCTGGCCGGACCGGCGTTCAACACTCTGCGCGATCGGATCGGGGCGCCCGCGCTCCGAGCCATGCTGGAGGACCGGATCGAGGTCGTCGAGGCCGACGTCACCGACGGCCCCCCGCCGCTCCCGGTCGGCCTCGACGTCGCCTTCCACTGCGCCGCCTCGGTGTCGTTCGACCCGCCCATCGACCATGGGTTCCGGTCCAACGTGGTCGGCGTGGCGAACCTGTACGAGGCGATCCGTGCGGCCGGGTCCTCGCCCCACGTCGTGCACGTCTCGACCGCCTACGTTGCCGGGGTGGCTCGGGGGATCGTGGCCGAGGAGCCGTTGGGGCACAGGGTCGACTGGCGGGCCGAGCGCGACGCCGCCGACGAGGCCCGGCGGGCGGTCGACGCGGCCTCGCGCCGCCCGGAGATGCTCGACGCGTTCATGCGGCGGGCCGCCAGGGAGCACAGCCGGGCCGGCCCGCAGACCGTGGCCGACGACGCCGAGCGCCGACGCCGCGTGTGGGTGGACCGCCGGCTCGTGGAGTACGGGCGGGCCCGGGCCCAGACACTCGGATGGCCCGACGTGTACACGCTGACGAAGGCACTGGGCGAGCGCGTGGCCGAGGAGGCCGCTCGGGACGGGCTGCCGGTCTCGATCGTCCGGCCCTCGATCGTCGAGAGCGCCCTGGAGCACCCGTACCCGGGCTGGATCGAGGGTTTCAAGATGGCCGAGCCCATCATCCTCGCGTACGGGCGGGGGAACATCCCGGAGTTCCCGGGGATCCCCGAGGGCATCGTCGACCTGATCCCCGTCGACCTCGTCGTGAACGCGATGCTCGCCGTCGCGGGGGCCCGGCACGAGGGGGAGCCGCGCTACTACCACGTGTCCTCTGGCTCTCGGAACCCGCTGCGCTACCGGGAGCTCTTCGAGCACGTCCGGTCGTACTTCCGTGACCAACCGCTGACCCGGCGAGGGCGAGGCGAGATCCG
>JBQGDK010000296.1:0-8412 GCA_052039025.1 Actinomycetota bacterium | reverse complement strand
CCGTACTCGAGCGAAAGGCCCGGGTACTGGTGGACCCGCATGTGGAGGCCGTCGGCCTCGCCGTGCTCGCCGATGAGCTTCGCGAGCTCGGGGTCGCCCGGGTAGTCGTACGTGAGCCCGTTGATGAAGTGGGGGAGCTCGTGGCTGGTGTACTCGCCGGCGTGGCGCTCGTTCGCGTTCAGGTGGAACCCGATCGTCACCGCCCAGTGCACGTCGAGGACCACGAACGTGTCGCAGCTCCGCTCAGCCGCCCGACGCCCCAGCTCCTTCAGCCCGTCGATGGCGTGCTGACGGATCCCCCGGGTCGGCCCAGGTTGCTCCGACAGGTAGATCGAGGGGACGTGGGTGATCTTCGCCGCCTGGATGACCTCGCCCATCTGTTCGCCTCCTCCTGGCTCAGCGGGCCGCGATGGGGCCGTCCTGGTCGAGGAAGGCCCGGACCCGTTCCGTGTACGGCGTCCGGTCGTACGTGCCCACCACGGCCTGGGCCATCCGCACGGGGTCGCCGAAGAAGAAGAACTCGTAGACCTCCTGCCGCCCTCCGAACGCCGAGACCGTGGCGTCCCACGCGAGCCGGAACAGCTTCACCCGGTCGATCCCGCCCTGCGTGGCCGACTGGAGGTACCGTTCCACGTCCTCCCGGCTGTCGCCGGTCGTGTCGGCCTCGGTGGGGAGGCCGAACAGGCCGCTGGCCGCGAGCTGCCACACGATCTCGCGGAGCCGGGGGTACGTCCGTGGGAACCAGTTCCGGGCCACGTTCAACGGCCACCACGCCGGCGACATGATCCCCCAGTCGTTCGGGGCGGCGTCGGCCTCGGCAGCCCGCAGCGACGAGGCCATCAGCTCGCGGGCCATGATCACCTCGGTGAGCTTGTTCTGGACGTGCTCGAATCCCTCGATGCCGATCGACTCGCCGATCAGCGAGATCAGTCCGAGGACGAATTCGGCCTTGGCCAGATCCCTGGTGACGACCTGGTGGGTCATGTGGGTGAGCGCCCCGGTCTCCGTGTACATCCGGCCCCGCGTGAGCAGCTCGGGGTGGCGGAGCATGAAGCAGCGCTCGAACGGGACGAACACGTCGTCGAAGATGGCCACCGCGTCCATCTCGTCGAACCGTGACCCCAGTGGGTGGTCGAAGCGACTCCGGCCGTAATCGAGGGGCTCCCGGCACAGGAACCGCAGCCCGGGCGTGTCGCAGGGGATCGCGAACGCGTACGAGTACGGCTCGTCCTCGGGCCGGGCCTGGAGCACGGTCGATGGGAAAACGATGATCTCATCGGCGATCGGGCCGATCGTGGCGAGCATCCGGGCGCCACGGATCACCACGCCGTCGTCCCGCTCCTCGGCGATCGCCGCGGCCTGGAACGGATCGGCCTGCCCGCCGGGGCCGGCGGCCCGGTTCGCCTGGGGGTTGATGAGGGTGTGGGTGAGCAGGAGGTCGTGCTCTCGCACGTGCTCGTAGTAGCCGCGGACGTTGTCCGCGAACCGTGCGTCGACCTGACCGAACCAGTCGGCGGCCGCGGCCATGGCCATGATCGCGCTGTTCAGGTAGTCGCCGGTCCGGCCGAGGTTGCCGAACGACCGGTCGGCCCACGTCTTCATCATCCGGCCACGCTTCTCGAGATCGTCGAGCGTCTCCGGCTGGAGGAACGAGGTGCCCACCGGCTCGCCCGAGGTCGGCGACTTGTACGTGAGCACGTCCTTCAGCCCCGCATCGTGCTGGAGGTCGTACAGGGCCGCGTAGGCGCGGGCCACGTTCCGGAACGCAGGATGGTCGGCCAGCCCGGTCGTGACCCGTTCGCCGTGGATCCGGATGTCCCGCTCCGAGGCGTTCAGCGCCTCGAGGTAGTCGACTCCCTTCCTGGCACCCACCGTTCCCTCCTCAGTCTCGATCCGCGCCGAGGCGCGGGATGTGATGCTGCCCGAGCGCGACGTGGATCGTCTCCGTGTCGCTGTAGAAGTCGAGGCTGTACCGGCCGCCCTCCCGGCCGATGCCCGAGTCCTTCACCCCACCGAACGGGATCCGCAGGTCCCGGACGTTCTGCGAGTTGATCCACACCATTCCGGCCTCCAACGCCTGGGCCACCCGGTGGCCCCGCTGGACATCGCCGGTCCAGACGTACCCCGTGAGGCCGTACCGGACGTCGTTGCCGAGTCGGATCGCCTCCTCCTCGTCCCGGAACGGCGTCACCACCACCACGGGCCCGAAGATCTCCTCCTGGAAGATCCGCATCTCCGGTCCGACGTCGGCGAACACCGTGGCCTCGAGGTAGTTTCCGTCCGGAAGGTGCTCGGGGCGGTGCCCCCCGATCACGAGACGTGCCCCCTCCTCGATGCCTGCATCGACGTAGCCCCTCACCCGCCGCCAGTGCTCGGGGCGGATCAGCGGCCCCAGCTCGGTGGCCGGATCGAACGGGTCGCCAACCCGGATCCGGCTGGCCCGATCGCCGATGGCGTCGACGAACCGCTCGTACACGGTCTCCTGGACGAGGAGCCGAGAGCCGGCCGTGCACCGCTCGCCGTTCAGGGTGAACACGCCGAAGATCGCGCCGTCGAGCGCCCGATCGAGATCGGCGTCCTCGAACACGACCACGGGCGACTTGCCACCGAGCTCGAACGAGTACCGCTTCACGGACCCCGCGCCGTTCCGCATGATCTCCCGGCCGGTCGAGGTCTCGCCGGTGAACGAGATCAGCGGGACCCCCGGGTGGCGGACCAGGGCCGCGCCGGCGACCTCGCCGATCCCCGAGACGACGTTGAGGACGCCGGGGGGGAGGTCGATCTCGGCCACGATGTCCGCGAGCTTGTGCGCGGTCAGCGGCGCCCACTCCGCGGGCTTCAGCACGGCAGTGTTGCCGGTGGCCAGGCACGGGGCCACCTTCCACGTCTCGAGCATGAACGGCGTGTTCCACGGCGTGATCAGCCCGGCCACGCCGACCGGCTTGCGGATCACGTAGTTCAGGAACTCGTCGCCGACCCGGTACGCCTCGGTGTGGTCCTGGGTGATCTCTCGCGCGAAGAACCGGAAGTTGTCCGCCGCCCGGACGGTCTGGGCGCTGGCCTGGGTCACCGGGAGGCCGACGTCGAGGACCTCGAGGGCCACCAGCTCGTCGCCGTGGTCCTCGATCGCGTCGGCGATCCGCTCCATCCATGCGGCTCGCTCCCGGGCCGGCAGCGAGCCCCACCCGTCCTCGAACGCACGACGGGCCGCGGCCACCGCCTCGTCGACGTCGGCCTCGGTTCCCTCCGCGACGTCGGTGATCGCCTCGTTGGTGGTCGGGTTCAGCGTGGGGAAGGTCCGGCCCTCCTTGCCGGCTCGGAATTCCCCGCCGATGTAGTGGAGCGGCGGCTTCACCGTGGCCGGCGGGGTGATGCGCCGGGTCACCACCGGTCCTCCACCACGGGGTTCTCCAGCGCGCCCAGGCCGTCGATCTCCATGCGCATCAGGTCACCGGGATGGATCGGCGAGACGCCCTTCGGGGTGCCCGTGAGGATGACGTCGTCCTCGTCGAGCGTCATGAAGCCGCTGATGTGCTCGATCAGCTCGGGGACCCGCCGGAGCATCGCCCCGGTGTGGCCCTTCTGACGGAGCTCGCCGTTGACGTACGCGCGGAGCTCGAGGTCATGGGGGTCGGGGACCTCGTCGGCGCTGACCAGCCACGGGCCGAGCGGGCAGAACGTGTCGAAGCCCTTGGCCTTCACGGGGGGCCGATAGAAGTCGCCCACGAAGTCGCGCACCACGAGGTCGTTGGCGATCGTGTACCCCTTGATGGTCTCCATCGCGTCGGGAGCGGCGACGCGCCGGGCTCGGCGGCCGATCACCACGGCAAGCTCCACCTCGTAGTGCACGTATTCGGCGCCCCTCGGATACACGACGGGCTGGCGGTGGCCGATCCAGGTGTTCGGCGGCTTCAGGAACAGCGCCGGGGCCTGGGGGGCCTCCATCTCGAACTCCTCGGCGTGCTCGGCGTAGTTCAGCGCCAGGGCGAGCACCGTGCGGGGGCGGATCGGGGGCAGGAAGGTGACGTCGGCCTCGAGGTGCCGACGGCCATCCTCGTCGAAGAGCACGCCGGCATCGTCGCCGGGCGTCCCGCGGTGCTCGCGCCCGCCGGCCAGGAACCGAGCCGTCCTCACGAGCGGCCTCCGAGGTCGTACAGGGCCAGGGCGTCCTCCAGGCGTCGCTGTGTCTCCGGCGCCGGTTCGGCCAGCGGGGGGCGGAGGTGGGGCGGGGCGATCCCCAGCCGGCCCAGGAGCCACTTCAGTGGGCCCGGGTTCGTCTCCAGGAACAGGACCTCGTTCAACGGGAGGAGGTGGTAGTGGAGGTCAAGCGCGTCCTCCCATTTCCCCTCGGCCACGAGGTCGTACAGGCGGGCGACCTCGGCGGGGAGGACGTTGGCGGTGGCGCTGACGTGGCCGGCTCCGCCGATCGCAAGCATGGGGTAGCACAGCAGCTCGATCCCCGAGAACACCAGGAAGTCGCGCCCGCACTCGTACAGGACCTTGGAGACGTGCTCGAAGTCGGTGTTCGACTCCTTGACCCCGACGATCCGCGGCCGGTCGCGGCGGAGCCGGGCCATCGTGGCCGGGGCCATGTTCACCGCGGTCCGCCCGGGGATGTTGTAGATCAGAATCGGCAGCTCGGTGGCGTCGGCCACGGCCGCGAAATACCGGTACAGGCCCTCCTGCGACGGCTTCGAGTAGTACGGCACGATCACGAGCGCCCCGTCGGCGCCGAGGGCCTCGGCGGCTCGGGTCAGCCGGATCGTCTCGTCGAGGTTGTTCGTTCCGGTCCCCGGTACGAACGGGACCCGGCCGTCCACGGCCTTGGCGCCGATCTCCATCACGTGCTCGCGCTCCTCGAGCGTGAGCGCGCTCGGCTCGCCCGTGGTGCCCGTGACCGAGATCCCGTGGCTCCCGCCCTCGATGGCCCGGTCGATCAGGTCCCGGAGGGCGCCGTCGTCGATCCCGCCGCCCCCGGTGAACGGCGTGATCATCGGGACGATCGAGCCTCGCAGCGTGCTCATGTCAGGGCGCATCGTACGGGAGCTCGAAGGGGTCGTAGGGGACCGGCGGCTGGGAGGGGACCGGCCGGGCCACCGGCACGAACCGGCTCTGGTAGAAGCCGAGGGCGTCGGCGTCGCCGAACAGGAAGTCGACCACCCGGCCCACAAAGAGCGTGTGGTCGCCGCCGTCGTACTCGGCCCACGGCCCGCACTCGAGCCAGGCCAGCGGCTCGGCCAGCCGGGGAGCCACCACGCCCTTCACCCAGCGGATCTCGACCTCCTGGGCCTCGCCGGCGAAGTGCCGGGCCACCGGCTCCTGCTCGACCTTCAGCACGTTGACCGAGAACGGGTTCCCGCGGAGGAGCTCGTGGCTCCGGGCCCGCCGCGAGATGGCCACCACGACCAGCGGGGGATCGAGGGAGAGCGAGGAGAACGCGTTCACGGTGACGCCCCTCGGGGCCCCGTCCTCGCCCGCGTACCCCACCACGGTGACGCCGGTGGCGAACCTGGCCAGCGCCCCGCGGAACCGCACCAGGTCGATCGCGGGGGCCGACCGGGCCCGGTCGCCGGTGGCCGCCATGCCCGAATCGTACCGCCTCGACGACGTGCACTATCCCACGGCTCCGGTAGGGTCGAGAGGTGGCGATGCGAAGCCTTCCCGCGCTGCTGGCCGGCACGCTCGCCCTGACCGTGGCCTGCACCGAGCCGATGACAGCGCCCGCGTCGATGAGCGGTCCCGCGGCGGCCAGCCCCACGACCGGAGCCACCACCCCGCTTCCCTCGGCCTCGGCGAGCGCGGAGGTTCCCCCCCAGCTCCGGTTCACGGAGCCTCGACTCGGCGGCGGGATCGTTCGCGGCGCGGACTTCGCCGGCGAAGACCTGGTGATGTGGTTCTGGGCCCCGTGGTGAGGGAACTGCAACGGGGAAGCCCCCGGGGTCGCTCAGTTGGAGCGCCGCTACGAAGGAGAGGTCCGGTTCCTCGGCGTGGCCTGGCAGGACACCCGCGAGGCGATGCAGGCGTTCGTCGACCGGTACGAGATCCGGATGCCCACGGCGGTGGATGAGGACGAGTCGCTGTTCACCTCGTTCGGCTTCACGTACCAGCCGGCCTGGGTGTTCGTGAACGACGACGGCCGGGTCCGCACGTACTTCGGTGCCCTTGGGCGGGACGGCCTCGAGTCGGAGATCGAGAAGCTCCTCGCCGCGTGAACGTCAGACCAGGTGGGACAGGTCGGCTCGACCGCCTGCCACGATCGTGCTGATCCGGTCGAGCGTCGTGATCGGCCCGAAGGCGAGGGTGGGCACGCCGGCGTCGTTCCGGACGCGGTCGGAGTACGACACCAGCTCGTACGGGTCGTAGGAGGGCATCGCGCCGAGGACGGCCTGCCCGGCCCGGACCTCGACCAGGTCG
The DNA here is from genome assembly GCA_052039025.1 of Actinomycetota bacterium. Taxonomy (GTDB): domain Bacteria; phylum Actinomycetota; class UBA4738; order UBA4738; family CALAEC01; genus CALAEC01. The sequence goes on along the minus strand of JBQGDK010000296.1, from coordinate 1,998 downwards.
CACCCCGCGTCGCGGAGGGCGGCGGCCACGGTTACCGCCTCGTCCAGCCCCGCGCCGCCCGGCGCCGCGTCGACGGCGTTGATCGAGGTCGCGAGGGGACGGTCGTCGGGCCAGGCTGACCGGACCGCCTCGAGGACCCGCAGCGGGAACCGGAGCCGGGCCTCGACGGACCCGCCGTAGGCGTCCTCGCGGCGGTTCGACAGCGGAGAGAGGAACGAGGCCAGAAGCGAGCCCTGGGCCATGTGGAGCGCGAGGAGGTCGAACCCGGCGGCGCGGGCGCGGCGGGCGGAGTCGGCGAAGGCCTCGACGAGCGTGTTCATCCCGACCTCGTCGAGCTCATCCGGGACCGGCATCCCCGGGCCGTGGAGGAGCGCCGAGGCCGACACGAGGGGCCAACCTCCGTCGCGGAGCGGACGGTCGACGCCGCGGTCCCTGGGCCGGCACGAGGCCCGCCGTCCCGCGTGCGACAGGCGGAGACCGATGCGGACATCGCGGTGGCCGCGCGCCTCGGCCACCAGGGCGGCCCAGGCCTCGGCCTGGACGTCGCTGTACAGGCCGGGGCACCCGGGCGTGATCCGGCCCTCCACCGAGACGGCCACCGGATCGGTCAGCACGAGCCCGGCTCCGCTGCTCGAGGCGTCCTCGAGCGTTCGCCGGTGGGCCTCCCCGGGGACCCCGTTCACGGCGGTGTCCGAGGGTCGCGCGGCCGCCACGACCCGGTTCGCCAGCCGGACACCCCGGGCCTCGAACGGGACCAGCGCGGGTGGTGGGGAGACCGCCGAGACCCGCTTGGCGCCGGCGGCGCGGGCCGCGAACCAGCCGTCGACCACGGCCACGAACGAGGGGTCGCGCAGCCTGAGGTCCTCGTATGCCATCCGGCCGCTCCGGGTGAGCAGGTGGAACGCGAACTGCACCGGCTCCAGTCGAGTGGACCGCTCGGTCTCCTCGAAGTATGCCTGGCTCTGCCCGGCGGCCTGCTGGAACCGTTCCACGACCGGCCGCCGCTCCGCCTCGTACTCGGCCAGCGCGGCGTCGAGGTCGTCCCGCCGGGCCACCGCGTCGGCCAGCGCGATGGCGTCCTCCATGGCCAGCTTCGTCCCCGAGCCGATCGAGAAGTGGGCGGTGTGGGCGGCGTCGCCCACGAGCGCAACGCTCCCGTGCCGCCACGTTCGGCACCGGATGGTGGGGAACGTCAGCCACAGGGAGCGGTTCGACAGCAATCGGTGCCGGCCGAGGTCCTCGGCGAACAGCTCCTGGCAGTACGCGATGCCGTCGTCCTCGGAGGCTGTGTCGAGGCCGGCCCGACGCCACGTGGCTTCCGTTGTCTCCACGATGAACGTGCTCGTGGAGCCGTCGAACGGGTACGCGTGGACCTGGAACAGGCCGTCCTCGTTCCACCGGAAGATGAACGTGAACGCGTCGAGGGGAAGCGTTGTGCCGAACCACACGTACCGTGAGCGCCCCTCCGAGATCCGCGGTCGAAAGATGCCCTGGTGGAGGCGGCGGATGACGCTGTTGGCGCCGTCGGCCGCGACAAGGAGGTCGGCGCCGTCGAAGCGCGACCAGGGGTCCTCGACCTCCTCCTCGAACAGGAGCTCGACGCCCACCTCCCGGCACCGCTCCTGGAGGATCTGCAGCAGCCGCTTCCGGGAGATCCCGCTGAAGGTCTGCCCGCCGCAGCGCACCACCTCGCCCTCGAGCCGGACGTCGATGGCGTCCCACAGGACGAGCTCGTCGGTGATCCGAACGAACGAGCGGTGGTCGGCGTCGCGGAACGACCCCAGGGTCCGGTCCGAGAACACCACGCCCCATCCGTACGTCGCGTCGGACGGGTTGCGCTCGACGATCGTGACCTCGTGGGACGGGTCGGCCCGCTTCAACAGCAGTCCGAGGTACAGGCCGGCCGGCCCGGCCCCGAGGATGTCGACCCTCACGGGAGGCTCCCCAGCACGTCCTCGAGCCTGGTCACCTGCTCGAGGTCGGCGACCGCCGGGAGCA
>JBQGDK010000295.1:0-6672 GCA_052039025.1 Actinomycetota bacterium | reverse complement strand
GGTCCGGTCAGCCGACACCGAGGCCGCGGCCGGGTCGCTCCGCGGGGTGTTCGGGCTGCACTCGGTCTCGGAGGCCGGGTTGGTCCGGTTCGCGACCCTCGAGGAGCTCGTGGCCGAGGCCGCCGGGGCGTTCCGGGAGCGGGTGGCGGGGCGGTCGTTCGCGGTCCGGGCCCGCCGCTCGGGCGAGCACCCGTTCCGGTCGATCGACGTGGCGGTGGCGCTCGGGGAGGCCCTCCGGCCCGGCTCCGCCGGGGTCGACCTCCGGACGCCCGAGGTCGAGGTCCCCCTGGAGATCGTGGGCGACACCGCGTACCTGTTCCTGGAGCGTCGTGCCGGGGCCGGGGGCCTGCCGGTCGGCGTCGGCGGCCGGGCCGTCGCCCTGTTCTCCGGCGGGTTCGACTCCCCGGTGGCGGCCTGGATGGCGATGCGCAGAGGCATGGCGCTGGACCTGGTCACGTGCGACTTGGGCGGGTGTGGGCAGGTGGATGCCGCGCTCGAGGTGGCGCGCGAGCTGGCGAGCGCGTGGGCGCCCGGGGTCGAGCCGCGGACCCACGTCGTGGACCTCGCGCCGGCCGTGGCGGCGCTGCGGGATCGGGTCCGCCCCGGCATCCGGCAGGTCGTGTTGAAGCGCGCGATGTATCGGGCCGGGACGATCGTGGCCGAGCGGCTCGGCGCCGACGCGCTGGTCACCGGCGAGGCCCTCGGCCAGGTCTCGACCCAGACCGTCCGCAACCTCGCCGTGGCCGAAGACGCAGCCGGCCTGCCGGTGCTCCGGCCGTTGATCGGGATGGACAAGGAGGAGATCATGGCCCGGGCCCGGGAGATCGGCACCCACGACGCCTCGGTCCGGGTGCAGGAGCACTGCAACATCGCCACCGGCCGGGTGGAGACGGCCGCCAGGCTCCGGCAGGTGGTCGGCGCCGAGGGCCGCCTGGACGAGCGCTTCGTCGAGGACGCGGCCCGGTCGGCCGTCGAGATCGATCTGACCACCTGGCGTCCCGGGCCTCTCCCCGAGCACGTGCTCGACGCGCCGCCCCAGGGGGCCGTGGTGGTCGACGTCCGGGAGATCGAGGAGGGACCCTCGGCCGGCGATCTGCGGCTCCCGTTCAGCCGGGTGCACGAGTGGGCCCACGAGCTGGAGCGCGGGGCCACCTACGTGTTCGTGTGCACCCATGGCCACCGGTCCGAGCTGGTCGCCCACGACCTCAGGCGTCGGGGCCTCGACGCCTACAGCCTCGCCGGCGGCGTCGGGCGGCTCCCCGACCGCGCGGCGTGACCGACCGGGCCGGTCGCCGGACTCCGGCGGTCGGCGATGCCCTCTACGCGCCGTGCCAGCGGTTCATGTGCTCCGCGTGGGTGGCGAGGTACGCTCCCGGCCCGAAGTGCTCGTCGTAGAACTCGAGATCGAGGTGGTGTGCCTGCAGGTAGGTCAGACAGAACGTGCTCGGTACCGTCCCGGGGAACTTCCCGAACCGGTCCAGGATGTACCGCGCCTGGTGGGCGACGCACGCCTTGAACTCGTCGCTGTGGACGGGGGCGGAGCTCCGGACCTTTCCGCTCTCCTTCCACGCTCCCGGGGTATCCCGGTGGAACGGACCACCGGGTCCGAACTTGCGGTGGGTGAACGCGTCCACGGCCGCGGACATGTCCGGGTAGTGAGGTGGGCAGTAGGCGGCGAAGACACCGTCCCTGCCGGTCGGGTTGGGTAGCGCCCAGAGATCGCTGGTGTCGTGGCGGAACCCCAGCCCGGGGACCTCGGCATCCCCGCTCGCCCCCAGGATCGTGTGGCGATCGATCCCGTCGAACATCCAGCCGCCCAGTCCCATCGGCTGGAGCATCAGCATGCCGGCGTAACAGCACGTGGCCAGCTCGGCGGTGGCCTCGGTCAGGGCGTACTGCTCCAGGAACGAGAGCGGGTAGGGCTCGTCGATGTCGACGAGACCTCGAAACTCCTCCATCCCCGGCACCGGCTCGCCGTTGATGTCGTCGGTCATCGAGTAGCCGTTCTGCGTGATGAAGCACAGGATCGCGAGCATGCACTGCGCCAGGTCGGCCACGGGCATCAGGAGCAGACTGCCCGGTCGGTTGACGCACCAGGTGTTGTGACCCTCCATGTAGGGCTCGGCCGCGGGGATGTGCATCCGGCCGTCGGAAAGCTTCCGGATCCGGCCGCGATGCGCGTCGATCACGGCGGCGATGTCGACCGGTGCTCCCGGGTCACGGTCGACGAGCCTCGGCGCGTCACGGGTCTCGAAGAGGTACGTGCCGTCGTCGGTGAAGAACACCTCGGACGTGTGGAACCCCGCGGCGGAAGGGAACGTTCGACCGCCCGCCGCCGCCGAGTAGTTGGGCAGGTGGGGCGCGTATGTGGCGTTCCGCGTGATCGCGTAGTGCCAGCCGGTGTTGCCGGCCGCCGAGGTCAAGACCAGCATCTTCTCGAGATCGGTCAACGGCATGGGCTCGTGTCGAGACCTGAACGCCAACGGACCATCCTCGATCTCGGCCCCGAGTGAGAATCGCCGAGCCCGCCGACCGTGGAGCGCCTCGATCAATGGGAAGGTCAGGACGGAATCCAGGCCGAGCGGATCCGACGCTGCGTTCACGGTGGCTCCCCTTCCTCGTCGAGATCCGGGAACCATACACTCTCGATCGAGTGGTTCGGGAGGACCGATGACCGAACGCGTCCTGGGGCCGGGCGGCCGCGGTGTCGTGGTGGCCACCGAGGACCCGGATACGGCCCTCGGGGATGTCGTTCGTCTCCGCGCCGCCGGCGTCCCCGCGACAACGCCGGACGAGGCCGGGGTGCGCCTCTCGGCGCCGATCGAGGACGCCCGCGAGGCCGCTCGGTTCTGGTGCGCGGCCACCCGACGGACGACGGTCGCCACGCATCCGGGCGGTCGGTGGCTGGCGATCCCGGGCCACGATGTCGAGCGATCCGACGAGGACGGCTCGCCGGAGTCCGTCGGCCGGGCGCCGGCCCGGGTGGCCGTCTTCGGGGGCGCCTGGGTCGCCGAGGGGGAGCCCGAGCACGCCGAGGCCGTGCGTTTCGGCCGGCTCGCCGCGGAGGCCGGCCTGGAGGTCGCCACCGGCGGCTACGGCGGGATCATGGCCGCCGCCTCCCGGGGCGCCGCGGAGGCCGGCGGCACGGTCCTCAACGTGACGATCGCCTCGTTCTCGGTGCGGATCAATCCGTGGCTCACCCATGAGGTCGAGGCCCGGGACCTGTTCGCCCGGGTCCCCCTGCTGTGCGACGCGGAGGCCTGGGTGGCGTTCCCCGGCGGCGTCGGTACGCTGGCCGAGGTGGCGATGTGCTGGAACCTGGTACAGACGGGATCGATCGATCCCCGGCCGCTCGTGATCATGGGAGAGCGGTGGGACCGGGCCCTGGCGAGCTTCCGTGAGTGGCTGCTGGCCGAGGGTGTGCACTTCGACCTGGTGCGCCCGGCCGCCTCGGCGGATGCCGCCGTGGAGATCGTCGCCGATGCCGCGACGCGGTGATGTCCTCGACCGGCGGACCCTGAACCGGGCCCTGCTGGAGCGCCAGCTGCTGTCTCGCCGTCGGCGGATCTCCGCGGCCGCCGCCGTCGAGCGCCTGGTCGGCCTGCAGGGACAGAACCCACTCGACCCCTACATCGGGCTGTGGAGCCGGCTGGAGCGGTTCCGGCCCGAAGCCCTGTCCCGACTCCTCGAGGAGCGCGGGGCCGTCCGGATCCCCCTGATGCGGGCCACGATCCACCTGGTCAGCGCCGGCGATGCTGTCGCCCTCCGCCCGGTCCTGCAGCCGGTGCTGGGGCGGGCCTTCGCCACCGGGAGCCCGTTCGGGCGGCGGCTGGGGAGCGTGGACCTGGAGGAGGTGGTGGCCGCCGGTCAGTCCCTGCTCGAGGAGCGCCCTCGGACCCGTGCGGAGCTCCGTCGGCACCTCGGTGAGCGGTGGCCCGACCGAGACGCCGAAGCCCTGGCCATGGCGATCACCTACCTGCTCCCGGTGGTGCAGGTCCCGCCTCGGGGCCTGTGGGGCCGAAGCGGGCAGGCCACGTGGACCTCGGCCGACGGTTGGCTCGGGCGGCCGGTGGACGGACCGGCCCGCCCCGAACCGGTGATCCGCCGGTACCTCGGGGCCTTCGGACCGGCGACCGTTGCCGACGTCCAGGTGTGGTCGGGGCTCACCGGGATCCGCGAGGTCCTCGATCGGATCCGCCCCGGCCTCCGGACGTTCGCCGACGAGCAGGGGAGGGAGCTGTTCGACATCCCCGGCGCGCCGCTGCCGGACCGGGACGCTCCCGCGCCGCCCCGGTTCCTTCCCGTCTTCGACAACGCCTCCCTTTCCCACGCCGACCGATCTCGGATCGTCAACGACCGAGTGCGTCGGCGGCTGGTCACCGACGGGGCCTCGCGCGGGCCCGTGCTCGTCGACGGGTTCATCGAGGCCTCGTGGCGGCTGACGGAGGAGCGGGGTCGTGTCGCGCTGCTCGTGGAGCCGTTCCGGCGGCTGACGGGGGAGGAGGCCGACGCCCTCGTGGACGAGGCCGGAAGCCTGGTGAAGGTCTTGGCCCCCGAGGCTTCGTCCCACGACGTCCGGCTGTCTCGGCCGGCGTCGGCCCGGCCCGCCCGACCTACGGGGCCAGCTCGCCGGGGAGGCCGAAGCGGGGGAACAGCTCGGGCGACCGGAACGCGGTGACCTCGGCGATGGTCCCGTCCCGGAGCGTGAGCACGTCGAGCGCGAGGGGCACGTACCGGTTCTCCTCGAGGACGTAGGCGGCCACGGCCGGCTGGCCGTTCGCGCGGACCGGCACGTACCGGAGCCGCGGGGCCGGTCCCTCGGGCATGAGCCACGACCGGGCCACCGCGCCGCGTCCTCGGTGCCAGGTGGAGTAGGGGGGCATCGAGAACGCGGCGTCCTCGGCCAGCAGCGCCAGGATCGCGCCCGTGTCCCCCCGCTCGAATGCGTCCGTGAAGCGCTCTACGATGCCTCGGACCCGCTCGTCGCCGAGCGAGCGCACGGTCGCCTGCTGGCTCCGGGCCGGGATCCGCTCCTCCACCGTCCTCCGGGCCCGCTGGAGGGCGCTGTTGACCGATGCCGCCGTGGTGTCCATCGCCTCGGCTACCTCCTTGGCCGAGAAGCCCAGCACCTCGCGGAGGATCAGCACGGCCCGTTGACGCGGGGGGAGATGCTGGAGGGCGGCCACGAACGCCAGCTCCACGGCCTCGCGCTGCTCGTACCGGGCGTCCGGGGAGGCGTACCCCTCCTCGATGTCGAGGATCTCGTCGGGGTAGGGCTCGATCCAGGCCACGCCGGTGGGCCGGTCCTCCGGCACCGTCCCGGGGCCGGCCGGAGGCCCGTAGTCGATCGGTAGGACCCGCTGGGGCCGTCGGGCGATCGCGTCGAGGCAAGCGTTCGTGGTGATCCGGTACAGCCAGGTCCGGAACGAGCTCCGGCCGTCGAAGCCGGACAGGCCCCGCCACGTCCGGAGGAGCACGTCCTGGAGGACGTCCTCGGCATCGTGGAGCGAGCCGAGCATCCGGTAGCAGTGCGCGTGCAGCTGGGACCGGTGCTGCTCCACGAGGCGCCGGAAGGCGTCCTCGTCGCCGCCGCGGGCCGCGGCCAGCAGGTCCTGCTCGCGCTCCCGAACCGTCACGTCGGCATCGTCACACGTTTCGACCGGCCGGGCGACGCGGATTCATCGCCCGCGATGAATCGGGGCGACAGAACCCCGTCTAAGCCATCGAGGTGGAACCGAGGCCGGTGGTGTACCTGGAGCTGCGGACCGACGACGCCCGTCGGGCGCGGGCCTTCTTGGGGGAGGTGTTCGGGTGGCGCACCGAGACGATCCGCGTCGACGGGCGGTCCTTCCTGGCCATGGACGTCGGCGGGCGCGTGGAGGGCGGCATCGCCGAGCGCGACGAGGGTGAGCCGACGTGGTTGCCTTACGTCGAGGTCGGCGACATCGGCGCGGTCGTCGGGCGGGCGGTGGCCCTCGGGGCGACCGTGATCCGGTCGCCGCGGGAGGGTCCCGCAGGCTGGCACGCGATCGTCGACGCCCCGGGCGGCGGCCGGGTCGGGCTGTGGCAGCCGAAGCGATAGGAGGAGGATGGCGTGATGGGCTGCGAGACACGGGTCGAACTCCGGAGCATGTTCGCCATCGGCGGGATCGCTGCGATCGTGGGATCGGTCCTCGGAGGCGTGGGCAACCTGATCCACCCGGTGACCCGATCGGCGACCCCGAGGGCGTGGCCCTGGTGATCGCCGGGAGCGAGGCCTGGACCGCCATCCACCTGGTGCCTCCGTCACCGGGGGGTCGAGCCAGGAGAACGAGAGCTCTCCCGCCCGGACGAGATCCACGACCGCCTCGACCGATACACCGGCGCGCTCCCAGGTCCGGAGGAGCTGGACGCGGCAGACGTCGGAGGGACCGAAGGGTTGGGCCCCGGTCCTCACCTCGAGAGCGCCGCGGTCGATCAGGTCCTGGACGGACGCTCGATCCGTCCCATGAACCCTCGGTGATAGGACCGTGTCGCCTACGGAGCCCCCTGCGCTCCGCCGTGAACCGCGTGTGCGGGCCGCCCCTCGAGCACTCGCCTCCGCTCCTCGAACTCTTCCTCCGAGATCTCGCCCCGGGCGAAGCGCTCGGCCAGGATCTCCCGGGCGTCGGGCCCGCTCCGCCTCTCGTCACC
>JBQGDK010000294.1:0-1738 GCA_052039025.1 Actinomycetota bacterium | reverse complement strand
TCCTTGCGGTGCGCATGGATCCGATCCTGTCCGCCGTGCTGTTCGGCGCCCTGCTGGTGACCATGGCGGTCCGGCTGCTCCTGGCCGCCCGCGGCCGCCCGGTCCCCGGCGAGCGGACCGCCGGGTCCGACGGGGACCGGGCGCCCTGACCGCGAAGACCCTGGCGGCCTGCTGCTCTCTCACTCCCACTCGATGGTGGCCGGCGGCTTCGAGGAGACGTCGTAGACGACGCGGTTGACGCCGCGGACCTCGCCCACGACCCGCGAGGAGACCCTCTCGAGAACATCGTGGGGCAGGCGGGCCCAGTCCGCGGTCATGGCGTCCTCGCTGGTCACCGCGCGAAGCACGACGGGGTGCTCGTACGTCCGGCCGTCGCCCATGACGCCAACGCTGCGGACCTCCGCCAGGAGGACCGCGAAGAACTGCCACAGGTCGTCGACGAGGCCGGCCCGCCGGATCTCCTCACGCACGATGCGATCCGCGGCCCGGACCACCTCGAGTGCCTCTCGCGTGACCGGGCCGACGATGCGCACCGCCAGGCCGGGGCCCGGGAACGGCTGGCGGGCCACGATCTCCTCGGGGAGCCCCAGCTCCGCGCCGATCCGGCGGACCTCGTCCTTGAACAGGTCGCGGAGCGGCTCGACGAGCCCGAGGTCCATCCGCTCGGGCAGCCCGCCGACGTTGTGGTGCGACTTGATCTTCGCCGCGGTCCGGCTCCCCGACTCAATCACGTCGGGATACAGCGTTCCCTGCACCAGGAACCGCGCCTCCCGGTGATCCCGGGCCACCTCCTCGAACACACGGATGAACTCCTCGCCGATCGCCCGGCGCTTCGCCTCGGGATCGGCCACGCCCTCCAGGCCGGCCAGGAACCGGTCCTGGGCCTTCACGTGCACCAGGGGGACCTTGAAGTGACGGGCGAAGGTCTCCTCGACCTGCTCGGGCTCCCCCTCGCGGAGGAGCCCGGTGTCGACGAACACGCACGTGAGCCGGTCCCCGATGGCCCGGTGGACCAGCAACGCGGCCACCGCCGAATCCACGCCCCCGGAGAGCGCGCACAGCGCCGCCCCGTCCCCGACCCGCTCGCGGATCCGGTCGACGGCCCCCTCGATCACGTTGACCGGCGTCCACTCCGGCAGCAGCCCGCATCCCTCGTACAGGAACCGCTTGAGGATCTCCTGGCCGAGGGGCGTGTGGGCCACCTCGGGGTGGAACTGCACGGCGAACAGCCCGCGCTCGAGGTCCTCCATGGCCGCCACCGGGCTCGCCTCCGTGGTCGCCGTCACCCGGAAGCCACCCGGTGGGGCCGTCACCGCGTCCCCGTGGCTCATCCACACGACCTGCTCCACAGGGAGGTCGCGGAACAGGATCCCACCGGCCGACCGCAGGTCGGTTCGCCCGTACTCGCGGGTCCCGGTGGCCGTGACCTCCCCGCCGAGGGCCAGGGCCATGGCCTGCTGGCCGTAGCAGATCCCGAGCACCGGCACGCCGAGATCGAGGACGCCGGGATCGAGCTCGGGGGCGCCTGACTCGTACACCGAGGCGGGGCCCCCCGAGAGGATGATGCCGGCCGGCCTCCGGGCGGCCAGGTCGGCCGGGCTCGCGTCGAACGGGACGATCTCCGAGTAGACGTGGGCCTCGCGGACCCGGCGGGCGATCAGCTGCGCGTACTGCGCTCCGAAGTCGACGACCAGGACCGGGTCCTGGCTCACCCCATCCCCACGCCCTGCTGCTGCTG
>JBQGDK010000293.1:0-2122 GCA_052039025.1 Actinomycetota bacterium | reverse complement strand
ACCGCGTACGCCGAGGCGATCTTCGGCGCCGACGACCTCGGCGCGCTGGCGGATCGTACGTACCTCGTCGAACGGGTCCTGTCCGTGGGCGCGGACCTCCTGGCGGGGATCGAGGTCTCCCGGGAGCTCGTGGCCGCCCGCCAGGACCGGGTCGGGATCTACGAGGACGGGGTGGCCGAGCGGTTCCGCGAGGTTCGCCGGCACACCGAGCGGATCGCCGCGATGAAGGCCCGGCAGGAGACCCTCCTCGAGCAGATCGACCTCGAGATCGAGGTCACGGGCGAGACCCTCGACGACCTCAACAGCGCACGAGAGCGCTACGAGGAGGCCGTCGCACAGCTCGAGGCCGAGTCGGCCCGGATCCAGGGGCTGATCCAGGGCACCGGCTCGAGCGGGTCCGGGAGCTACGGCGGCGAGCTGTTCTGGCCCACGGACGGGCCGATCGTCTCGGGGTTCGGGTACCGGACCCACCCGGTGTACGGGACCACGCGGTTCCACTCGGGCGTCGATATCGACGGCGCGTGCGGACAGCCGATCTTCGCCGCTGAGAAGGGGACCGTGCTCTCCGCCGGGTACAACGGCGGGTACGGGAACGCCACCGTGATCGATCACGGGAACGGGTTGTCGACGCTCTACGCTCACCAGTCGAGCTTGGGGGTGTCCACCGGCGAGTCGGTCGGCCGCGGGTCGCAGGTCGGCCTGGTCGGAACGACGGGCCTCTCCACCGGCTGCCACCTCCACTTCGAGGTTCGGATCAACGGGGAGCCGGTCGACCCGGTCCCGTACCTCACCTGAGCGGCTACCCTGGCCGGGTGAGCACGCGAGCGGTCGCCACGAACCGGCGGGCGCGTCACGACTACGCCATCGAGGAGACCTTCGAGGCCGGGATGGTGCTGACCGGCTCCGAGGTCAAGTCGCTGCGAGCCGGGCGAGCCTCGCTGGCCGAGGCCTACGCCAGGGTGAGCGACGGCGAGGTGTGGCTGGAGGGCCTGCACATCCCTCCCTACGCTCAGGCGGCCGGGCGGGGGCACGAGCCCCGCCGTCCCCGGAAGCTGCTGCTCCACAGGGCCCAGATCGACCGGCTGATCGGGCGGACCCAGGACCGGGGGTTCACGCTCGTGCCCCTGCGGGTGTATTTCCGCCGGGGTGTGGCCAAGGTCGAGCTTGGGCTCGGACGGGGGAAGCGCCGGTTCGAGAAGCGGCAGGCCATCGCGGAGCGTGAGCACCGCCGGGAGATGGAGCGGGAGGCCGCCCGCCGCCGCCGGGCCTAGACGCGGCTCCGTATACTGGGATCGAACTGCATAGGGGGTGACTGGCTTCGACCCGGGTGGTTGCCGCCTGGGGGAAGCGGGCCGAGGTCCCCGGAGTCCTCGTTAAAGAGCCGGGACCAACACAAGCGCCAACGACGAGTTCGCGCTCGCTGCCTAGTCACGACTAGGTAGCCGTCCTCCGCGGTTCGCCTGCGGCCGCGGATGTGGCGTCGTGAGCAGGCTCACCTGGCCGGGTGCGCCTCGCGCCCCGCCCGGGACACCTGAGCGAGGCTGGTCCGGCGGTGCTCCGCCTGTGGGAGCCGCCGGGCGAGAACCACCGCAGGCTGCGCCCGGAGAAGCCCCAGACGGTCGCCCGGGGACGCGGGTTCGATTCCCGCCACCTCCACGAACCTCGGACGTTGTGCCCACGCTCGATGCTCTCCGAGAGCTCCTCGCCGAACCTCTGTAACTCCGACGAACCGCCTGGCGGGCTGCCTCGGCGATCTCACGGAGATGAGGCCTCGACGATAGCTGGCGCAGCGAAGTAGGCTCTCCCGTATTCTTCCCCGGAGCCCGTCTGGGGGTGTGGGAGGCAGGTGATGCGAGGGAGAGGGAGGGCTTCGACGTCAAGTGCAGGATTCAAGGGAGGGAGGAACGGTGGAGCGGAAAGTCCATCGAAGCATGCGAGCCGTGGGCGTGCTCGTGGCGCTCGGGGTGGCAACGGCGGCCGTGCTGATCTCACCGGCGGGTGCGCAGGGAGAGCTCACGTCGAAGAAGGTCAAGAAGATCGTCAAGCGCCTTGCGTACACGAAGGCTCAGGCAGACCAACGGTTCATCAACGTCCAGGAAGGAGCCGACCTCAGTGAGGTCAC
>JBQGDK010000292.1:0-3836 GCA_052039025.1 Actinomycetota bacterium | reverse complement strand
CCGGCCTCCTTCAGCCGGCCCAGGGCCCGGGCCACGTTCGCGACCTCGGCCACGGGCAGGTGGAGGAGCGCCCCGGCCGAGGCCCGGACCGCCGCCGGCGTCAGCGAGGCCCCTCGTCGGTGACGAAGGACCAGGGCCTCGGCGCCGGCCGCCTCGGCCGTCCGCGCGATCCCGCCGACGTTCCTCGGGTCGGTCACGCCATCGAGCGCCACCACCACCGCCTCCGCCCCCCAGGCCCGGTGGGCCAGATCCGCCTCGGTCAGCGTGCGGGGGGCACGGATCCGGGCGGCCACCCCCTGGTCGCGGGCCGCGTCGGCCAGGGCCGCCACCTCCTCGGTCGAGGTCCACCGGACGGCCACGCCGCCGGAACGAGCGGCATCGAGGAGCTCTCGGAGCCCCGGGGTCCGGCGGGCCCGCGTGGCCACCAGCACCTCGACGGCCGCGCCCGAGCGCACGGCCTCCAGGGCCGGGCGGCGCCCCACCACGACACGCAGATCGTCCTCGCGCGTCACGCGACCACGGCCAACGCCAGGCACCCGATCCCGTCGCCGGACAGGCCCAGGCCCTCTGGACGGGTGGCCTTCAGCCCGACCGTCCCCGGATCGATCCCGAGGACCTCGGCCAGCGAGGCCCGCACCTCGTCCCGCCTGGGGGCGATCTGCGGCCGCTCGGCCAGCACCACAAGGTCGCAGGAGCGGGGGGACAGCCCCGCGGCGCGGAGCAGGGCCACGGTTCGACGGAGCAGGTCCGGCCCGGCGATGCCGGCCGTGGCCGGGTCGGCATCGGGGAAGTGCTGGCCGATGTCCCCCAGCGCGGCCGCGCCCAGCAGCGCGTCGGCCAGCGCGTGACAGACCACGTCGCCGTCGGAATGCCCGGCCAGGCCCGGCACGCCCTCGAAGCGAACCCCGCCGAGCAGGAGGGGCCGCTCGGGATCGGCCGGGTGGGAGTCGAAGCCCAGCCCGAACCTCGGCTCAGCCACGGGCCAGCGCCGAGGCCACCGAGAGATCCTCTGGTCGGGTGACCTTGATGTTGACGGGGTCGCCCGGGACCGCCGCCACCCTGAACCCCGCTCGCTCCAGGAGCGTGGCATCGTCGGTCCCGGTGAAGCCGTCGGCCTCGGCGGCACGGTGAGCCGCGGTGAGCGCTTCGCGGCCGAACGCCTGTGGCGTCTGGACCAGCACGAGGCCGTCCCTGTGCACGGTCTCGGCGACCATGCCGTCGTCGACGCGCTTCACGGTGTCGGCCACGGGGACCGAGGGCACGGCCCCGTCCGCGTCGGACAGGCCATCGAGGACCGCGTCGAACAGCGCCGGCGACGCGAGCGGGCGGGCCACGTCGTGGCAGATCACGACGTCGAACCCCTCGGGAAGCGCCTGGAGGCCGCTGCGCACCGAGTCCTGCCGGGTCTCGCCGCCGGCCACGACCTCGACCAGGCGGGGGCGCGCCCCGATCGCCGTACGGGCCCGGTCCTCCCACCCCTCCGGCGCGACCACCACGAAGCCCTCGACACGCGAGCACGCCTCGACCACGGCGACGGCACGCTCGAGGAGGGTCCGCCCACCGAGGCTGACGAACGCCTTCGGTTCCGACCCGGAGAGCCGCTGGCCCCGCCCCCCGCCGAGGAGGATGGCTCCGACCCGCACGTCACTTCCCCAGACGGGCGAACACCATCCGCCCCGAGGTCGTCTGAAGGACGTTCGTCACCACCGCGTGGACGTCGGCCCCGACCAGGGTCGCGCCCCGCTCGACCACGACCATGGTGCCATCCTCGAGGAACCCGACGCCCTGGCCCTCCTCGCGCCCCTCCTTCGTGAGGCGAACCGTGACCTCCTCGCCGGGGACGACCGGCGTGCGGACGGCCTCCGCGAGCGCGGCGATCGATCGCGTCGGGACGTCGAGCGCCTCCGCCACCTTCACCAGGTTCACGTCGCCGGTCACCAGCGCGCCGCCCCGCTCCCGGGCCACCCGCACGAGTGCGGTGTCGACGTCGCCGGCGTCCTCGACCCCGACCAGGATCACCTCGACCGCGGGATGCCGCTGGAGCTCTCGCAGGACGTCGAGCCCCCGACGCCCCCGGGCGGCCCGGCTCGGCTCGCCGGAGTCGGCGATCGTGCGAAGCTCGGACAACACCCCCCGGTGCACCATCAGCGTGCCGCCGAGGAATCCCGCGTCGACCACCTCGCGGATCCGGCCGTCGATCAGGGCACTGGTGTCGAGCACGTTGACCTCGCCGGCCCGTACGCCGAACGACCGGGTCTTCAGCCCGAACAGACCGAACAGCTCGTCGCGCTTGGCCCGGCCGGCCCGGTAGCCGACGAACGACAGCGCCACCGTGACGAGTGCCACCGTCGGGTACGCCACCGTGAGGGGCAGGCGGAACGCCAACAGGGAGATCAGCACCGCGATGAGGAGCCCGAGGATGAGGCCGATCACGCCGGCCAGGAGCTCGGACGCCGGCATGCGCTGGAACTCCTGCTCCAGGGCGGACACCGCGACCTCGGCCCGTCGGCCGATCACACCGCCGATCACGTATCCGACCAGGCTGCCCAGGACCACGGCCAGCAGCAGCCGGCCTCCCTCGAGGTCGGCGGCCTGTGCGAGCTGCCACCCTCCGGCGGTGAACAGGCCTACGAGGACGAACCGAACGACCTCTACGAACGCGCGCTGGGCCCTTCGCGAAGTTCGGCGCCTGGCGCTCACGGCCCCACGGTGCCCCGCCCGACGGGCGAGTGCAAGCCTCCTAGACCGAGGACTGGAGGACGACCGAGTGGGCCTCTTCGAGCACCTTGTCGATCATGGTCTCGGCCTTCTCCTCGGTCGCATCGACCGCGAAGACCAGCTCCGACACGAGGATCTGCCGGGCCTTGGCCAGCATCCGCTTCTCCCCCGCCGACAGGCCTTTCTCGGCCTCACGGATCGACAGGTTCCGGACGACCTCCGCCACCTGATACACGTCCCCCGACCGGATCTTCTCGATGTTGGTCTTGTAGCGACGGCTCCAGTTCGAGGGCATCCGAGACTCGTCCTCGCGGAGCACGTCGAGCACCTTCTTGACCTCGCGGCGGCTGACGACCTCGCGGAGGCCGACCTCCTCGGTGCTGTCGACCGGGACCATCAGCGTGAGATCACCGTAGGCGAGCCTGAGGACGAGGTACTTCTTCTTCTCTCCGAGGAACTCCCTGGTGGTGACGCTCTCGATGACCGCAGCCCCGTGGTGGGGGTAGATGACCTTGTCGCCCTTTCGGAACACGGCACTCCTTCGTGGCGTCGGCTCTGGCCTCAGCGGGCTCCCGCGGGACGGCCTGCGGCTCCTGACGGGACCTCATTGTAGCAGGCGAGGCTGGCCCCCCGCAACTCAAAACCGCAGGTCACGGGGCACATTCTCACCCGGACCGACCGGACGGCGCGGACGGCGCGACCGTTTCGGCAGATTCGGCAGGGCGGCTGCTCGACGGGCGTCGCCGAGACGACCTGATCCACCCCAGGGCCTCGGTCAGCCGGCGGATCCGGACCACGCGGAGGCCGGGCGGAGGGTCGACGTCGCCGGCGCAGAACACCGTCGTCACCCCGGCAGCGGCGGCCGCCGCCCCCCGGACCCCCCGGCCCGGCGGCGCCCGGACTGCCCCCGTGAGGCTGATCTCGCCGGCGAACGCGGAACCCGCGGGTGGCGGCACGCCCGAGGCGGATGACGCCAGCGCGGCGGCCACGGCGAGGTCGGC
Organism: Actinomycetota bacterium; assembly: GCA_052039025.1. Taxonomy (GTDB): domain Bacteria; phylum Actinomycetota; class UBA4738; order UBA4738; family CALAEC01; genus CALAEC01. The sequence continues at coordinate 117 of JBQGDK010000292.1, read as the reverse complement.
GCCGGGATCGTCGACGCGGAGCCCGCCGGCCGCCGCCCCGTAGAGCTCCGATCGGCCCAGGCGGAGGCCGGTGGCTCGATCGACCACGGCCGCCACGAGCCCGAACCGACGGGGATC
>JBQGDK010000291.1:0-8277 GCA_052039025.1 Actinomycetota bacterium | reverse complement strand
GCTTGAAGGTGATCACACCCTCGACGCCGTACGACGCCAAGGGGATGCTCCGCGCGGCGATCCGCGACCCGGACCCGGTGCTGTTCCTCGAGCACAAGAAGTGCTACCGCCTGATCAAGGGCGAGGTCCCCGACGAGCCGTACGAGGTGCCCATCGGGCCGGCCGACGTGAAGCGCGAGGGCGACGACCTCACGTGCGTGTCGTACGGTCTGATGCTCCACCAGTGCCTGGAGTCAGCCGCGAGGCTCCAGGAGGAGCAGGGCGTCAAGGTCGAGGTGATCGACGTCCGCACGATCGCCCCGCTCGACAAGACGACGATCCTCGACTCGGTCCGGAAGACCGGCAAGGCCATGGTCGTGTACGAGGACAACCGGACCTACGGCGTCGGCGCCGAGATCATCGCCACGATCGCCGAGGAGGCCATGTTCGACCTCGACGGGCCGCTGGTCCGGATCGGCGGTCCGGACATCCCGGCGATGCCGTTCGCCACGCCCCTCGAGCACTTCTACATGCCGTCGGTGGAGGGCATCCACGGCGCCATGAAGGAGCTCGCCGAGTTCTAGACGGCCGGCGATAGACTGAGGCCGTGGCCCGGGACAAGAACCCGCACAGGCGGCGCCTGCACCTCCCGATCGTCCAGACGAACGGGGACGGCGACGGCCACGGACACCGGTCGGTGGCCGACACGCACGTGGCCCACTCGGTGGGGTGCGCCCAGACCGCCCGCCCGGTGGCCGGCAAGCCCTCCTGGCTGAAGACCAAAGCCCGGTTCGGCCCGAACTACCGCGACCTGAAGGGCATCATGCGGGGCCTCGACCTCCACACGGTGTGCGAGGAGGCGGGCTGCCCCAACATCTTCGAGTGCTGGGAGGACCGAGAGGCCACGTTCCTGATCCTCGGCGAGAAGTGCACTCGGCGGTGCGGGTTCTGCGACGTGGAGACGTCGAAGCCGGACGGCCTGGACCAGGACGAGCCCCGACGGATCGCCGAGGCCGTCCGGGCCATGGGCCTTCGGTACGTCGTCCTCACCGGGGTGGCCCGCGACGACCTCCCCGACGGCGGCGCCGGGATCTGGGCCGAGTCGATCCTGGCCGTCCGCGCCTCGGTGCCGGGCTGCCGCATCGAGGTGCTCCCCCCCGACTTCAAGGGGCGGCACGAGGACGTCGCCACGGTGATCGAGGCCCGACCCGACGTGTTCGCCCACAACCTCGAGACGGTCCGGCGACTGCACCGCCGGATCCGGCCCGGGTTCGACTACGACACCACGCTGGAGACGCTGCGGATCGCCAAGCAGCTCCGCCCGGGCCAGGTGACGAAGTCGAACCTGATCCTGGGGATGGGCGAGCGGCCCGAGGAGGTCGCCGAGGCGCTCCGGGACCTCCGCGAGGTGGACGTGGACCTGCTGACGATCGGCCAGTACCTCCAGCCGACGAGGTTCCACCTGCCCGTGGACCGGTGGGTGATCCCGGAGGAGTTCGAGGAGCACGCCCGGGCCGGCATGGCCATTGGCTTCGCCCACGTCGAGGCCGGGCCCCTGGTGCGGTCCTCGTACCGCGCCGGCCGCCAGCTCGCTGCGGCCGAGGCCCGCGTCGCCGGGTAGTGCCCGAGACGCTCTTTGCCCGGAACGGTGACCTCCACCTGGCGTACCAGACCGCCGGGACCGGACCGGTCGACCTCCTGTACGTCGACGCATGGGTCCATCACGTGGAGGCCGTCTGGGATGTCCCCGACTTCGCTCGACTCCTCCGCCGGTTGAGCTCATTCACGCGGCTCATCCATTTCGACCGCCGGGGGACGGGCCTGTCCGACCCCGTCCCTCTCGATCGCCTCCCGGACGTGGAGACACAGGTGGACGACGCCGTGGCCGTCCTCGATGCCGCCGGATCCTCCGAAGCTGTGGTCCTTGGAGTGAACGAGGGCACGCTCGTCGCCATCCTCCTCGCGGCCCGTCGCCCGGAGCGATGTCGGTCGCTGGTCCTGTTCGCGGCCACAGCCAAGCATCGGAGGGCTGGGGGCAGGCCGATCGAGGACATGGAGGCGTTCATCGAGCTGGTCAGGGCCAACCAGGTCAGCGGCAACAGCGGGGTCGATGTGCTCGCGCCGAGCCGCGTGGGCGATGAACGCTTCGACCGCGACCTGGCCAAGCTGCAACGGCTTTCCGTCCCGCCCGGCGCCATCGGTCACTACGTGCGTCAGTCGATCATGAGCGACGTGGCCGGCGAGCTACCGGCCATCTCGACGCCGACCCTGGTCCTGAACCGAACCGGGAATCGGGTCGTGTCGACGGAGCTCAGCCGCGAGGTCGCGTCGATGATCCCGAACGCCCGGTACGTCGAGCTCCCGGGGACGGATCACCTGGTGTATTCGGAGGACATCGGCAGGGTCGTCGACGAGATCCAGGAGTTCATCACCGGTGCCCGGTCGGGATCGGATCCGGATCGCACCTTGGCCACGCTGCTCTTCACGGACATCGTCGACTCGACGAACCTGGCGGCGACGCTCGGCGACCGTCGCTGGCGGGACGTCCTGGATCGGCACCACGCCATCCTTCGGGCCGAGGTGGAGCGATTCGGCGGACGGCAGGTGAACACGACGGGCGACGGCATCTTCGCCGCCTTCGGCGCACCGCGGAACGCCGTGCGATGCGCGATGGCGGCTGCGGCGGCGGTGCCGTCCCTGGGCATCCAGATCCGGGCGGGCGTCCATACCGGTGAGGTGGAGGTCCGAGGTGAGGATCTCGGGGGACTCGCCGTGCACATCGCGGCTCGCATCGCCGCCCAGGCGAGCCCGGGTGAGGTGTTGGTCTCCAGCACCGTGCGGGAGTTGATGGCCGGATCGGAGCTGCGGTTCGACGACCGCGGCGAGCGGCGGATCAAGGGTGTTCCCGGTCTCTGGCGGCTGTTCGCGGCCTCAGGCTGACGAGGGGCCGGCCAGCACGTCCTCGAGGTAGCGGCGGAAGCTGGATTCCGGCTGCGCCCCGAGCAGCCGGTACCGCAGCCGTCCCTCTGCGTCAACGATGACCGTGGCCGGCAGGTACGGGATCCGGAAGTCGAAGGCCACCTCGCCGGCCGGGTCGAACACGCTCGGGTAGGTCACGCCGTACTGGCGGAGGTACTCGCGGGCCGCGGCGAGGTCGTCGGTGTGGTTCACACCGACGAACGCCACCCGTCCCCGGTAGTCCTCGGCCAGGCGCTGGAGGGCCGGCTGCTCCTGGCGACACGGGCCGCACCACGTGGCCCAGAAGTTCACCAGCACGGGCCGCCCGCGGTAGTCCTCGGGCCCCACCGCGCTCCCGACGACCGCCGGGCCGGCGAGCTCCGGCATCGGCCCCGACAGCTCCACCACCGTGCCGGGCTCGTCCGAGGGGCGGAACGCGGTCAGGGCCCACAGGCCGCCGACCATGGCCACGGCGGCGAGCGCCCCCAGGGTCAGCTTCGTCCGAGGTGAGGCCACGGCGTCACGCTAGCAGAGGGGTGGAGGAGCCGGCCTGTAAGCCGGATTCTGTCCCCGCCGCAGCGGGTGGCGACCATCTCTCTGGGGGGCGCGTCTCCGCGACCCTCGATGCGGCCTACCCGGGAGCACCGGACGGGCCGTCCGTCCCGGCCGTGCGATCGCCTCGGCCGGAGGCTCCCTGCTTGGCCTTGCTCCGGGTGGGGTTTGCCGAGCCGCGCCGGTCGCCCGGCGCGCTGGTGAGCTCTTACCTCACCCTTTCACCCTCACCTGTGCCCCGAGGGGCCATCGGCGGTCTGCTCTCTGTGGCACTGTCCGCGGGTCACCCCGCCTGGGCGTTACCCAGCACCCTGCCCTATGGAGTCCGGACTTTCCTCGACACCTCCCGGCGCCGCGGCCGCCCGGCCGGCTCCTCCATCACCGAGTATACGGGGCTCAGCCCTCGAACAGGGGTTCCGAGGGCGGCTCGGGCGGTCTCCAGCCCTGCCCCGGCCCGTCGAGCCAGTCGTCCACGCCGCGGTTCGCCAGGCGGTCGGCGGCCCGATTCATCTCCCGGGGCACGTGCTCGAACGTCACGCGGTCGAACCGCTTCACCAGGGCCCGGGTCTCCTCGTGGAGCCGGACCAGGCGGGGGCTCTTCACCCGGAACCGGCCGGACAGCTGCTCGACCAGGAGCCGGCTGTCCGACCGCACCAACACCGTGCCGGCCCCGCGATCGGCGGCCGCGGCGAGGCCGGCCATCACCGCCCGGTACTCCGCGACGTTGTTCGTGGCCGGGCCGATCCCCTCGGCGATCTCGGCCAGCGTGCGGCCGCGTTCGTCGGTCACCACCGCCCCGATCCCGGCCGGCCCGGGGTTGCCCCGGGCGGCCCCGTCGGCGTAGACGATCACTCGAGGACGAGGATCCGCCGGCAGTACTCGCACCTCCGGATGCCCTCGGTCCGCTTCAGGCGGTCGAGGTACAGGGGCGACAGCTTCTCGTGGCAGCCCTGGCAGACGCCGTCGCGCAGCGCCGCCGCCCCCACGCCCTTCTTGCCGGCCCGGAGGTCCTCGTAGAGCTCCAGGAGGTCCTCGTCAAACTCCGGCGTCATCCGCTGCCGCTCGGCCCGACGGCGGTCGAGGTCGGCGGCGATCTCCACGAGCTCCCGCTCCGTCGCCTCCTCGAGCCGATCGAGCCGCTCCCGGCCCTCCTTCAGCTCGGCCTCGAGCGGCGGGAGCCGTTGCTCGAGCTCCTCGCGGCGCTCCATCTGGTCGAGCTCCTCGTCCTCCAGACGGGACTTCCGGGACCGGAGGCTCGCGATCTCGGCCTGGATCGCCTGGAGCTCCTTCGGGTTCGCCACGCTGCCGTCGTACAACCGGCCCTGCTCTGCGTCGATCCGCTGCGCGATCGAGGACACGTCGTGCTCCAGACGGCGCTCCTCGGACAGGATCGAGTCGAGCGCCATCCGGAGCTCGCCGACGCGCCCCTCCGCCCGCTCGGCCTCTCGACGGGCCTCGTCCACGTCGGCGCCCGACTGGAGGTGACGACGACGGGCCTCCATCCGGTCGATGGCGGAGTCGAGGCCCTGGAGCTCGAGGAGCCGCTCGTATCCCCTCATGCGGCGAACGGGTCCGTCGGCGTGCCGCTGACCGACACCTCTGCGTCCGGCATCGAGGCGGACAGAACCCCGGCGAGCGCCCGGACGAACGGCCACTCGGTGCCGTGGTGGCCGGCGTCGATCACGGTCAGCCCCGCGGCCACGGCGTCGAGCGCCTGGTGGTGCTTGAGATCGCCGGTGATCATCACGTCGGCCTCGGCGGACACGGCGTCGGGGATCAGCGAGGCCCCTGCGCCCCCGCACAGCGCTACCCTCCCCACGGGCCTGTCGAGCGGTCCCGCGGTCCGGACGGCGCCCCCGAGCCGCTCCCGGCAGCGCTCCGCCAGGGCCGAGGCGGTCACCTCCGACCCGGCGTCGGCCAACCGGCCCGGTCCCAGGCCCTCACCGGCGACCAGCGGGTAGACGTCGTAGGCCACCTCCTCGTACGGGTGGGCCGTCCGAAGCGCGTGCACCACCGGCGCCAACCGCGCCGACGGAAGCACGACCTCGATCCTGTCCTCCTCGACCTCGGTCAGCTCGCCGCGGACCCCCACGGTCGGGTTGGCCCGATCCGAGGGCAGGAACGTCCCGGTGCCCCGGACCCGGAACGAGCAGTGGGCGTACTCGCCGATCACGCCGGCGCCGGCCAGGGCCAGTGCGTCGAGGAGCTTCGAGGTGGCCTCGGGGGGCACGAACGTCACGAGCTTGACCTCCTCCTGGGGATGCGAGGGGCGGAGCACCTCGGTGACCCGGAGGTCGAGCGCTTCGGCCAGCGCGTCCGTGACGCCCGGCATCGCCGCATCGGCGTTCGTGTGGCACGCCACGACGGCGAGGCGGCCTGCGGCGGCGTCACCGATCGCCCGGCCCCCGGGCTCCCCGAGGTCGAGGCGCACCAGCGGCCGGAACAGGAGCGGGTGATGGGTGACGAGGAGGCCGCAGCCGGCGGCGATCGCCTCGCCGATCACCCCGGGGGTCGGGTCGAGGGCAAGCAGGACCCGATCCGCGTTCCAGGACCGATCACCGACCTGGAGACCGACGTTGTCCCACGGCTCGGCCAGGCCGGGCGGGAAGAAGCCGTCGAGGATGCGCAGCCAGTCGCCGACGGTGACGCCCATCGAGGGGCCAGGATAGCCCCTGGCCGGGGAGCCCCGTCAGGGGAGGAGGATCGTCGAGCCGGTGGTGGCCCGCGCCTCCAGGGCCCGGTGTGCCTCGGCGGCCTCCGCGAGGGCGAACCGCTGCCCGATCGTGGCCTGCACGGCCCCGGACCGGGCCAGGTCGAACAGCTCCGTGGCCCCGGCCCGAAGGTCCTCGGTCGTGGCCGTGTAATGCCCCAGCAGCGGCCGGGTCGCGAACAGCGAGCCGCGGGTTGCCAGGTCGAGGAGCCGAACGCCCTCGACCGGCCCTGAGGCGTTCCCGAACGAGACCATCAGGCCCCGCGGCGACAGGCAATCGAGGGAGGCGATCCACGTGTCCCGTCCCACGGAGTCGTACACGACCGGCACGCCGCCGCCGTCGGTCAGCTCGCGGAGCCGGGTCGGCACATCCTCCTCCCGGTACAGGATCATCTCGGCCGCGCCGCGCTCCAGGGCGACATCTGCCTTCTCCCGACTCCCCGCCGTTCCGATCAACCGGACCCCGAGGTGACGGGCCCACTGACACGCGATCAAGCCCACCCCCCCGGCGGCGGCGTGGAACAGGATCGCTTCGCCGGCACGGACCTCCCGGACCCGGCGGAACAGGTACCAGACCGTCAGGCCCTTCAGCAGCAGCGCAGCGGCGTCCTCGTCGGTGACGCCGTCGGGGACCTCGACGAGGCGATCGGCCGGATAGACCCCGGCCGTGGCGTAGCATCCGAGCGGATCGCCGCAGTATGCGACCCGGTCGCCCGGGCCGAACCCGGTGGTCCGGGGGCCCACCGCCTCCACCACGCCCGCCACCTCGACGCCGAGCGTGGCCGGCAGCGTGAGCGGATAGAGCCCGGTCCGGTCGTAGGTGTCGCGGAAGTTGACCCCGATCGCGGTGTGCCGGACCCTCACCTCGCCGGGCCCGGGGTCCGCGATCCGGACCTCCTCGTACCGCAGGACCTCGGGGCCGCCGTGCTCGGAGATCCGGACGCCGTACTCGGTCACGACCCGAATCCTGTCACGAACGCCGCCTCGAGGTCCTCGTCCGTGGCGGCCTCGGCCCCGTAGGACGACGTCCCTCGCTCGAGCAGCTCCCGGGCGGCCCGCCCAAGCGCGCCGAACGCGGCCCGGGACAGGGCGCCGCCGGTGGAGACCCGGCGGACGCCCGCCGCCTCGAGCTCGGCCACCGACGGGCCGGCCGGGCGAGCCAGCACGTTGACCGGGACCCCGACCCCCTCGACCACTCGGGCGATGTGATCGATACGGACCGGACCGGGCGCGTAGACAACCTCCGCGCCGGCGTCCCGGTAGGCCACCAGGCGGGCGATCGTGTCGTCGATGTCGTCGATGCCGTGCAGGTGGTTCTCGGCCCGGGCGGTGAGCACCAGCCCGGCGCGGCGGGCCCCCGCCGCCGCGGCGGCCACCCGCTCCGCGGCCCGGTCGAGCGGGTCGATCAGGTCCGCCGCGGGATCGTAGTCCTCGATCGAGCAGCCAGCCGCCCCGGTCTCTCCGATCAGCCGAACGGTCTCGATCACGCCCGCCGCGTCGTCCGCGAAGCACCGCTCCGCATCGACGCTCACCGGGACGTCCACCGCCCCGGCCAGGGTCTCCGCGTTGGCCAGCATCTCCTCCCGCGTCACGGCGTAGTCGAGGCGGCCGAGCGTTGCGGCGTGGCCGGAGCTCGTCGTGGCCAGGGCCGGGAAGCCCATGGCCGCCAGGTACCGGGCCGACCCGATGTCCCACGGGTTCGGCATCACGAAGATGCCCTCCGCGTGCAGGGCACGGAACCGGTCGATCGTAGCGCTCGGCATGGCTGGTCCTCGTCGTCCCGCCCCCGGCATGTTCGCCGCCGGCTCGCTCGATGAGCTCGGGAGGGCCGGAGCGTCATAGTAGGGGAACCGACGCGAAGGAGGAGATCCCGTGGACTACCGGCTCGAGCTCGTGCTGATCCCGGTCGAGGACGTGGACCGGGCCAAGGCCTTCTACACCGAGCAGATGGGCTTCCACCTCGACGTGGACCATAAGCCGAGCGAGGACTTCCGGGTCGTCCAGATGACACCGCCCGGGTCCGCATGCTCGATCACGGTCGGAGTCGGCATCACGGACGCCGACCCCGGCACGTACCG